>NZ_JALPKQ010000016.1:0-112819 GCF_051383655.1 Geodermatophilus sp. CPCC 205761 | reverse complement strand
GGGCACAACGACCACATCACCGCCGCGGTCGACCTCCGCGAGGCCACCGGCGCGCCGATCTGGCTCAACCCGGCCGACCTCGTGCTGTGGCGGGACGTCCACCCCGGCGCCCTGCCCGACCGTCCCGTCGGTCACTGCACCGGGTTCGACGTCGCCGGGACGCAGCTGGTGTCGGTGCACACCCCCGGCCACAGCCCCGGGAGCACGTCGCTCTACGCCCGGGACCTGAACACGGTCTTCACCGGGGACACGCTCTTCTGCGGCGGCCCCGGCGCCACCGGGCGGTCCCACAGCGACCGGCCGACCATCCTGGGGTCCATCCGCTCGCGGCTGCTGACGCTGCCGGCGGACACCGTCGTCAGGACCGGCCACGGCCCCGACACGACGATCGCCGCGGAGGTGTGCCGTGTCGCCTGAGCATCCTGGGGTGGCCTGTCCGCCGAGATCACCGGGCACCGGTCGATCCGCCCGGCGGCGGTCGGAGGACGCCGTCCTGGCATCGGCGCTGCGCGAGGCGAGCTACGAGGTGCTGCCGCTCCGGAACGCGGAGGAGTCGGTCGTCGAGCACGTCCCTCGGCACGTGCCGCTGACCATCACGACGACCGAGGCCAAGGGGCTGGCGCCGACCATCGAGCTGGCCGAGCGGCTCTCCGGTCACGGGTTCACCGCCGCGCCGCACCTGGCCGCCCGGCTGGTCCGGGACAGGGCCCAGCTGACCGACATCGTGGCCCGCCTGCGCGCCGCCGACGTGGACGCCGTGTTCGTCGTCGGGGGCGACGCCGCCGAGCCCGCGGGGAGGTTCCCCGACGCGCTCAGCCTGCTCCAGGAACTGGAGACCGTCGGCCACCACTTCCGGCACGTGGGGATCGGCGGCTATCCCGAGGGGCACGGGCACATCAGCGCTGACCTGATCGAACGCGCCCTCGAGCGGAAGGCCCCGCATGCGACGCACATCGTCACCCAGCTGTGCTTCCACCCCGCCACGACGGCGGCCTGGGCCCGGCAGGTCGAGCTGCGGGGCGTCGACCTGCCGATCCGGATCGGGCTGCCCGGCGCGGTGACCCGCCAGAAGCTGGTGCGGATCTCGGCCGGGCTCGGGCTCGGCCAGTCGGCCCGGTTCCTGGCCAAGCAGCACAGCATGTTCTGGCGCTTCTTCCTGCCGCACGGCTACCGGCCCGATCGCCTGCTCGAGCGCCTCGCACCCGCTCTCGGGCAGCCCGGGCACAACCTGCAGGGCTTCCACCTCTTCACCTTCAACGAGGTGGCGCGGACCGAGGCGTGGCGGCAGGCGTGGCTGGCCCGCCTGTCGGACACCGGGTCGGAGGACCGGTGAGCGGAGCGCCCGTGCCGCACGGTGACGTGTCGTACGGGGGCGTCACGCTCCTCGCGTCACCGGACGGCGGTCGCTAC
Organism: Geodermatophilus sp. CPCC 205761; assembly: GCF_051383655.1. Lineage (NCBI taxonomy): Bacteria > Bacillati > Actinomycetota > Actinomycetes > Geodermatophilales > Geodermatophilaceae > Geodermatophilus > Geodermatophilus sp. CPCC 205761. The sequence continues at coordinate 111,409 of NZ_JALPKQ010000016.1, read as the reverse complement.
CCCGGCGGGCACTCGCTGCTGATCAGCGGGACCTACGGCACCGTGCTGGTCGACCCCTCGATCGAGGTCCACCGCCGCGGCCGGTCGCCGGGCGGCGTGGACCTGATCGCCGTCAGCCATGCCCACGAGGACCACCTGGCGGGACTGCACCTGTTCCCGGACGTGCCCGTGCTCGCCCACCCCGCCGAGGTCGGCGCCGTCCGCTCCCCCGAGGTCCTGCTGGCCGGCTTCGGGATGGGGGCCGACGAGGCCGAGGAGTTCCACGGCCGGCTCCGGGACACCTTCCACCTCACCGAACGCCGCGACGTCGTCCCGTTCGAGGACGGCGACGTGCTGGACCTCGGCGGCCGGACGGTGACCGTCGTGCACCTGCCGGGGCACACCGCGGGCCACTGCGGCTTCCTCGTCGAGCCCGACGGGTTCCTGTTCGTGGCGGACATCGACCTGACGTCCTTCGGCCCCTACTACGGCGACCTCTCCAGCAGCCTGGAGGAGTTCGAGGCGTCGATCGGCCGGCTGCGGGACGTCGAGGCCCGCTGGTACGGCACGTCCCACCAGATGGGCGTGATCGAGGGGCGCCCGGCCTTCCTCGGCGCCCTGGAGCGGTTCACCGCGGTCATCCGACGTCGCGACGAGGTCCTCCTGGAGCTGCTGCGGCAGCCCCGGACGCCGGCGGACGTCGTCGCTCATCGGCTCGTGTACCGGCCGCACGTCCGGCTGCCGATCGTCGAGGCGGTCGAACGGCGCACCGCCCTGCTGCACCTGGCCCGACTCGAGCGCCTCGGCCGGGTCGTCGCCACCGAGGACGGCTACCTCGCGGTCTGACGGACGCGGCTCCGGGGCCGGGAGACGTCGCCCCCCGGCCCCGGAGCCGCGCCGGTCAGCGGTTCAGCGCGACAGCCGCTGCGTCAGCCAGTCGTGGAAGGCACCGATGTGGTGCTCGGAGGGCACCAGCACGCCGCCGTTGGCGTAGGCACGGGAGGACATGGCCGGCTGGGTCCGCTCGCACGCGGCGAAGTCCTGCTCGTTGACCCGGTGGAACAGCTCCACCGACCGCGTCACGTCCCTGCCCGACTCCACCACCTCGTGCGAGTACAGCCAGTCGCACTCGACGATCGTCCGGTCGGCCGAGACGGGGAACATGCGGTGGAAGATGACGTGGTCGGGCACCAGGTTGACGAAGACGGTCGGCCTGACCGTGATGGCGTAGTAGCGCCGGTCCTGGTCCTCGTCGACGCCCGGCAGCCGGTCGAAGCCCTCGCTGCCGTCGACGGTGAAGCCCTTGACGTCGTCCCCGAACTCCGCGCCGTGCCCGACGAAGAACTGCGCCGCGTAGCCGTCGGCGAACTCGGGGAGCACCTCGGTGAGCTCCGGGTGGATCGTCGCGCAGTGGTAGCACTCCATGAAGTTCTCGATGATGAGCTTCCAGTTCGCCTTGACCTCGTAGGTGACGCGGCGCCCCACGGACAGCGAATCGATGTCGTAGCGCTCGATCGCCTCCACGCTCCCGAGACGCTCGACGATGGCGCCCACGACGTCGTCCTCGAAGGACGGGGGCTCCTTGGCCAGGCACACCCACGCGTACCCCAACCACTCACGCAGCGCCACCGTGACCAGGCCGTACTCGACCCGGTCGATGTCGGGCATCTTGGTCAGGTTGGGGGCCGCGATCAGCTTGCCCTCGAGGTCGTAGGTCCACGCGTGGTACGGGCACCGGAAGGCCCGGTTGGTCGCGCCCGAGTCCTCCGTGCAGATCTGCGCGCCGCGGTGCCGGCAGATGTTGAGGAACGCGCGCAGCTGCCCGTCCCGGCCGCGGACCACGAGGACGCTCTCGCTGCCCACCTGGACCTTCTTGAACGAACCCGGCTTCGCCAGGTCGCCCGACCGCACCGCGCAGAACCACATGTCCTCGAAGACGTGCGACTGCTCCAGCGCGAACACGGCGGGGTCGGTGTAGTAGTGGCCCGGCAATGTGGAGATGAGGCTCGCGGGCTGTTCGGTGGTGGTCATACGGCACCTCGGGGTTCCGTCGGGCGTCGGGAGGACACGCCGGAGTCGGACAACACAGGTCTGTGATCAACCGCGGTCGCCGTCCGCCAGCCAGCTCCAGGCGACCGATGTGTTGCACATTACACAGCCAGTCGCGCCAGACGCAACACTTTGCGTCACGTCCTCGACGGGGAACGCGAACGAAGCGGGCGGCCCCGCGCCACGACCGATCGGCGGTCGGTGGGCGGTGCCGACCCGCTGCGCCGCACCGGGCGACGATCGGAACGGTGCCGCGGACCTGACGGTGTGTGCACACAGCGCGCCATGACGCCGAACCGATGGCTCCGTGTGCCCACATCGCGACCGGAGGGGCGCGGAGAGGTCGGAGTGACGTCTCCACCACCGCGGCAGCGCCCCGCCGGATCAGTCCGGCTGACCGAAGAAGCCGAGCCTCCTGCTCAGCTCGTCGGCGCCCGCCACCACCCGCCGGGCGAGCCGCGGGAAGTCGTGCGCGTCCATGCGGAAGGACGGCCCCGACACACTGAGGGCCGCGATGAAGTCCCCATCCGCACCCCGGACGGGTGCGGCGACGGCGCTGAGCCCGACCTCGTACTCCTCGACCGTCGACCCCCATCCCTGCTCGACGATCCGGTCGAGCTCCCGTTGCAACGCCTCGGGGTCGGTGATGGTCGCCGGGGTGAAGCGCGGCAGCTCGCGGGAGAGCACGTCCTTGCGGACGGCGTCGGAAGCGTGGGCCAGGAGCACCTTTCCGCTCGACGTCGCGTGCAGGGGGGTGCCCTGCCCCACCCAGTTGTGGGTGCTGAGCGCCGCCGGCCCGCGGACCTGGGTGACGTTCACCGCACGGTCGCTGTCCAGGATGGCGATGTTGACCGTCTCCCCGAGATCGACGGCCAGTTCCTCGCAGATCCGCCGGCCCTGCTGGGCGATGTCCAGCTGCGCGGCGGCGGCGCCGGCCAGGCGCACGACGCCGAAGCCCAGCCGGTACTTGCCGCGGTCGGCCAGCTGCTCGACGAAGCCGCGGCTCTCCAGCACCGCGACCAGGCGGAACGCCGTGGACTTGTGCACGCCGAGCTCGGCCGCCACCTCCGTGACGCCGGCCTCCCCGTGGGCCGCCAGGATCTCGAGGACGCTCAGCGCGCGGTCCACCGACTGGACCGCGGCGACCGAGTTCCGCTCTCCGTTCGCACCCTGCGGCCCAGTCATGACCTCAGCGTAGGTCCCGGCCCGGGGAGCACCGCCAACCCTCTTGACGACCCCATGGTGCGCGACGATGCTGTTGCGTCAGAAGCACCGAGTTGCGGCAAGAGCAACAATCTCTCTCTGGAGCGTCCCATGATCCCGGTCTGCCCCACGACCACGTTGCCGCCCGGCGAGGCGACCCGCGTCGAGGCCGACGAGCCCATCGCGGTCTTCAACGTCGACGGCGACTTCTACGCGATCGACGACACCTGCACCCACCAGGACGCCTCGCTGGCCGATGGCTGGTTGGACGGGTGCGCCGTGGAGTGCCCGCTGCACGCCTCGTGCTTCGACCTGCGCACCGGGAAGGTGTCCGGACCACCGGCCAAGACCCCGGTCCGCACGCACCGGGTCGTCGTGCAGGACGGCATGGTCTTCGTGCAGCCGGGGATCCCCGTGGACGGTGCGGCATGAGCCCCACGGTCGCCGTGGTCGGGGCCTCCCTGGCCGGCCTCTCGGCCGCCCGCGCGCTGCGCGAGCAGTCGTACGACGGCCGCATCGTGGTCATCGGCGACGAGGTGCACGCCCCGTACGACCGCCCGCCCCTGTCCAAGGAGTTCCTGGCCGGCACGGCGTCGCTGGACGACGTCGCACTCGGCACACCCGACGACGACCAGCTCGGCATCGAGTGGCGGCTGGGCACCACGGCCGTCGGCCTGGACCACCTCGGCCGCTCGGTGCTGCTGAGCGACGGCAGCGCGGTCCGCGCCGACGGCGTCGTCCTCGCCACGGGCGCTCGCGCGCGGCGCCTGCCCGGCAGTGAGGGGCTCGACGGCGTGCACGTGCTGCGCTCTCTGGACGATGCGATCGCCCTCCGGGACGACCTGGCCGCCGCCGAGCGGCTCGTGGTGATCGGCGCCGGCTTCATCGGGGCCGAGGTCGCCTCCACCGCCCGCGGGCTGGGTCTCGACGTCACCGTCGTCGAGACCCAGCCCGTTCCCCTCGCCGGTCCGCTTGGCGCCGACATGGGGGCCGTCTGCGCCGGGTTGCACGCCGACCACGGCACCCGCCTGCTGGCCGGTACCGGGGTCGCCGGGCTGGTCGGCTCGGGCCGGGTCGAGGCCGTCGAACTGACCGACGGCACGCGCCTGCCCGCCGACGTGGTCGTCGTGGGGATCGGCGCCGTGCCCAACACCGAGTGGCTGGCCGACTCGGGCGTCGCCCTCGGCAACGGCGTCCTCACCGACGCCCGTGGAGCCACCAACCTCCCGGGCGTGGTCGCCGTCGGCGACTGCGCCGCGGCGTGGTCGGCCTCCGCGGAGCGGCACGTCCGCATCGAGCACTGGACCTCCGCGCTCGAGCAGCCGGCCACCGCGGTCGCCACCCTCCTGGGGACCGGAGAACCGGCACCCGCGACCGTCCCCTACTTCTGGTCCGACCAGTACGGCGCGCGCATCCAGTTCGCGGGATCGCGCCGGGAGGGGGACGTCGCCCGTGTGGTGGAGGGCAGCTGCGCCGACCGCAGCTTCCTCGTCGTCTACGAGCGCGAGGGGAACCCCGTGGCCGTCCTCGGCATGAACCAGCCGCGCCTGTTCACCCGCTGGCGCCGCCAGCTGCGCTCGGCCGTGCCGACGGCCTCCTGACCGACCGGCCGGGCGGCTGCCGACGGCGCTCCCGCGGCGCGGCGACCGCGGCGCCGGCCACCAGGCCCGCGGCGGCGAGGAGGGTGGTCGGCGTGCCGGCGGCTTCGGCGAGGACGCCGAGGAGGGCGGCGCCGGCGGCCTGGCCGGCGGTCAGGGCGATGAACAGGAGGGCCGTGGCCTGCGCAGCCGCCTCCGGCACGCGCCGGCTGGCCCAGGCGATGAGCACGCCGCTGAGGGCCACGAAACCGCAGCCGAACAGCGCCAGCGCCCCCGCGGCGACTCCGACGCTCCCCGGCCGCCAGGCGAGCAGCACCGTGCCGACGACGGTGAGGCCCGCGGCGACCAGCCAGGCGGTGGAGAGGCCTGCCACGCGCACGACGCTCCCGCTCAGGCCGCCCAAGAGGGCCGCCGCACCCAGCAGGCACCACAGCATCCCGGTGACCTGGGTGGACAGCCCGCTCGCGGTCGTCGCATCCGGACCGAACGTCCACACCCCGGCCCCACCCGCGCCCGCGAGCACACTGGCGGTCAGCGGGCGGAGGATGCGGCGTGGCCGTGGTCCGGGGCCCGGCCGACCGGGCTCGGCTGCGGGTCGGCGCCAGCAGGCGGATCGGTCGGCCCACCACGTCACGAGCAGTGCACTGGCGGCGAAGCCGAGCCACGCCCACCGCCACTCCCCCGGCCAGACCAGCACCACGAGGCCGCCGGCGCCCACTCCCGCACCGGTGCCGCTGTTCACGACCGCCTGGGACCGTGGCTCGGCCGGCGGCGACACCGTCCCGGCCACGGCGGAGACCAGCGCCGGACTGGCAGCTCCCGCTCCGCTCCCGGCGACGAGCGCCCCGACGGCGAGGACGAGCACCGACTCCGCGGCAGCGACGACCAGCGAACCCGCGGCTGCACTGACACCGGCCCACCACAGGGCGCGCCGTGCCCGGCCCCCATCGACCAGGCGCAGGCCCAGGACGGCGGCGAGGCAGTAGGCGAGGTAGCTGCCGGCGGCGATGCCGCCGGCCACGCCGGAGGTCAGCCTCAGGTCCGCCCTGAACTGCGGCAGGTACAGGCCGAAGCCGTACCGGGTCAGGCCGTAGGTCACGGCGATGACCAGCAGCCCGCTGACCACGAGCCGATGCGGCGCGTGCCGGTCGCCAGGGGTCCGAACCTGACGTAACGATCGTTTCACCATAACGATCGTTATGCTAGGTGCGTGGTCTCCCCCGCTGCGAGTCGACCGGCCCGGGAGCGGCTGCTCGACGCTGCCGGCGAGCTGTTCTACGAGTCGGGCATCGCCGCGACCGGGGTGGACGCCGTCCTGGCCCGCGCCCGGGTCTCCCCGGCGACCCTGTACGCGCACTTCTCCGGCAAGGACGGATTGGTGGCCGCCTACCTCGAGCGTCGCTTCCGGAGCTGGCAGCAGGCCTGGGACGACGTCCTCGACGAGCGGACCGAGGGGGTCGACCGGCTGCTGTCGGTCTTCGACGCGGTCGTGCGGTACCGCGAGGCCGAGGGCAGCCGCCGCGGGTGCGCGTTCCTCGCCGCAGCGACCGAGCTGCCGCCGGGGCATCCCGGCCGGCAGTGGCTGGACGCCGACTCCCGGCTGCTGACCGATCGGCTCCACCGGTTGGCCGAGGCCGCCGGCGCCGACGACCCCACGGGGATCGCCGACGGCCTGCTGGCCTTCTACGACGGGGCGCTGGCGCGCCTCGCGCGCCAGGCGGCCACCTCCGGACTGGACACCGGCGACCCGGTGGGCCGCGCCCGGCAGATGGCGGCCGACTGGCTTGCGGGCCGGATGCGTCCCGTTCGCCCGTCCGCCTGAGCCCGGCGGCGCGGCGCCGGAACCGCAGAGAACGGCCGCCCGGCGGGGGAGCTGACTCGTGCAGCTCCACCGCCGGGCGGCCGTCTCCTGCGGGTCGGGACCTAGTCGCGCGGGTCCTGCGGACGGCCGATGGCCTCCGCCTTCGGCTGACCCTGCGCAGTGACGGGCGCACCTCCCGCCGGCGACACGACGTTGCCGCCCGGACTGACCGACAGCTGGCCGTTCACCCCCGGGCTCGTCGGGGGCGTCTGCGCCGCGGCGTCCGATGGTGCCTTCGCTGTCTTCTCCACCACCAGGACGAAGTCGTCGCCGTGCCGGCTGATGCCGTCGACGACGGCCTGCTCGATCGCCAGGTTGGCGTAGGTGCCCCGCAGCACGATGGGATCCCGCCGGAGGTCCTTGACCAGGCTCACCGCCATCGCCGCCATCACCAGCGCGAACGGCAGGGCGGCGATGATCGTCAGGTTCTGCAGCCCGGTCAGGGCGGCGCCGTCTTCGCCCAGGAGCAGCATGATCGCGGCGACGGAGCCCATCACCACGCCCCAGAAGACGACCACCGAGCGGCTCGGTTCCAGGGTGCCGCGCTGCGAGAGCGATCCCATGACGATGGAGGCCGCGTCCGCACCGGAGACGAAGAAGATCGCCACGAGGATCATCACCAGCACGGTCGCGGCGGTGGCCAGGGGGTACTCCCCCAGGACTGCGAACAGCTGCCCCTCCGTGGTGCCCTGGCCGGCGACGTCGAGGCCGGCGCGCTGGGCGGCGATCCCCGCCCCACCGAACACGGCGAACCACAGGAGGCTGACCAGGCTGGGCACCAGGAGCACGCCGGTGACGAACTGCCGGATGGTGCGGCCGCGGCTGATGCGCGCGATGAACAACCCGACGAACGGCGTCCAGCTGATCCACCAGGCCCAGTAGAAGACGGTCCAGCCGCGGAGCCACGCGGCCATCGGGTCACCGCCGGTGGCCTCGGTGCGTGCGGCCATCTCGCCGAGGTCGGAGAAGTAGCTACCGACCGCGTCGGGGATCAGGTTCAGGATGAAGATCGACGGGCCCAGCACGAAGACGAACAGCGCGAGCACCAGGGCCAGCACCATGTTGATGTTGGACAGCCACTGGATGCCCTTGGCGATGCCCGAGACGGCGGAGGCGACGAAGGCGGCGGTCAGCACCGCGATGATGCCCACCAGGACGCCGTTGCCGACGGGTCCGACCCAGCCGAGGATCTCCACGCCGCTGCCGATCTGCAGTGCGCCCAGGCCGAGGGAGGCCGCCGACCCGAACAGAGTCGCGAAGATGGCCAGGACGTCGATGATCCGGCCGGCCGGGCCGGCGGCCCGCCGCTCGCCGAGCAACGGGATGAAGGCCGAGCTGATCAGCTGACGGCGGCCCTTCCGGAAGGTTCCGTAGGCGATGGCCAGCCCGACGACGGCGTACATCGCCCACGGGTGCAGCGTCCAGTGGAACAGCGTGGTCGCCATCGCCGTCTGGATCGCCTGCGACGACTCGGCCTCGGTCGTGAGCGGCGGCGGGGAGACGAAGTGCGACAGCGGCTCGGCGACCCCGAAGAACATCAGCCCGATGCCCATGCCGGCGCTGAACATCATCGCGATCCACGAGATCGTGCGGAACTCCGGCCGCTCGTCGTCGCGCCCCAGCGGGATGCGCCCGTACTTGCCGGCCGCCAGCCAGATCACGTAGATGACGAACGCCGATGCCAGGAGCACGAACAACCAGCCGAGATTGCCGGTGATCCAGCCGAGAGCCGACCCACTCGCGGTGCCCAGCCCCGTGGGTGACGCGAAGCCCCAGACGACGAAGCCCAGCGCCATGGCCGCGGCGACGGCGAACAGGACCCTGTCGACGGCCCAGTGCCGGTCGGCCACGCAGGGTGGCGTCTCGGCGAGGGCCGGGTGAGTCCCTGCCGCAGACACATCCGTCGCCTCGACGGTGAAGCGCTCCGTCCCTGGTTGGCCGGCGCCGTTGACAGACGTCGGGTCAGTCTCCACGGCCTCCGAGCGGCTCGGTGGGCCGGAGGGCGAGGGTTGCTGGTTGCGCGGCTGCTCCATGACACTCCCATCGTTGTTGCGTCATTCGAGACCGACTTCGCATGAGGGAACCAGAGGCCCGGTCGCGGAGCAAGGGTCCTCAGTGATTTTCCGCACAGATCCGCCTCGCGGGACCCTGCCGAGAAAAACGAGCACGAGTGCATGTCGAGGACGCCGGGCAGCAGATGTTGGCGACCCTGTCGGTGTTCGTCGACGGGTGGACCGTCGAGGCGGCCGTGCACCTCTCCGACCTCCCGAGGACCGGGCACTCGACGTGCTCTGCGCGCGCAGCCGGGGGACCATCGACGTGACCGAGCCGGGCCGCGGTTCGGCATGCTCGCCTCGGTCCAGGAGCTCGCCGCCGAACGGCGCCACGCCGAGTACTTCGGCGCACTCTCCCGGCAGCTGGCCGCGGCACGCCGTACGGGAGCTCTTCCTGGACCTCCACCGCCGGCTCGGCCCACTCGCCGAGGAACGCCTCCGCGCCGTCATCGCCCCCCACTCGCCGGAGGCCGCCGCCCTGGTGACCCACTTCGTGACCGCGCCGACCGAGAAGTGAGGGACGCGGAGGCGGCCCTGCCCCGAGAGCCGTCCGGCAGCCGCGCGACCAGGAGCGCGGCACACTACCGGCAACCCGAGCGTCCTCGACCGAAGGAGTCAGCTGTGCCCGGACCTGAGGTGATCACGACCCGGATCGGCATCGTGGGCGGGGGCCCGGCCGGACTGATGCTCTCCCACCTGCTGGCGCAGGCCGGCATCGACAACGTGGTGGTGGACAACCGCGACCACGAGACCATCCGGACCACCCACCGCGCCGGCATCCTCGAGCACGGCAGCGTGTCCATGCTGGTCGACTCCGGCGTCTCGGACCGGGTGCTCACCGCCGGGCACAAGCACGAGGGCATCGACCTGCGCTTCGGCGGTCAGAGCCACCGCATCGACTTCACCGACCTGGTCGGCGAGGCGGTGTGGCTCTATCCGCAGAACGAGGTCTTCACCGACCTCGCCGCTGCGCGTCGGCGGGACGGCGGCGACGTCCGGTTCGGCGTCTCCGACACCGCCGTCGCCGACCTCACCGGCACCCCGCGCATCTCCTTCACCGACGCCGACGGCGTCGCCCGGGAGATCCGGGCCGAGCTGCTGGTCGGCGCCGACGGCTCGCAGGGCATCACCAAGTGGGCCATCCCGGCCGAGCACCGCACCGACAACTTCATCGAGTACCCCTTCGCCTGGTTCGGCATCCTGTGCCAGGCCCCGCCGAGTGCCGAGGAGCTCATCTACGCCCACTCCGAGCACGGCTTCGCGCTGATCAGCCAGCGCGACGCGAACATCCAGCGGATGTACTTCCAGTGCTCCCCCGACGAGGACGCCGCCGCCTGGTCGGAGGACCAGATCTGGGCCGAACTGCAGCGGCGGGTCGCCGGCCCCGACGGGCTGGAACTGAAGCAGGGGAAGATCTTCGACAAGACGGTGCTGAAGTTCCGCAGCTACGTCTGCGAGCCCATGCGGTACGGCAACCTCTTCCTCGCCGGCGACGCCGGGCACACCGTCCCGCCGACCGGCGCCAAAGGCCTCAACCTGGCCTTCGCCGACGTCCGCGTGCTGTTCGAGGGCATCGAGTCCTGGGCGTCCACCGGCTCCCGGGACCTCCTCGACCGCTACAGCGACCGCGCCCTGGACCGGGTGTGGCGGGCGCAGAACTTCTCCTACTGGATGACCTCCATGCTGCACACCCGGCCCGACGGGAACCCGTTCGACTTCAAGCGCCAGCTGGGCGAGCTCACCAGCGTGGTCACCTCCCGCCACGGATCGGCCTACCTCGCCGAGGCCTACACCGGCTGGCCGACCCACTGACCCGAGGACGCCGGCCGGGTGGGGCCGGCCGGCGCCGGCGGCCCCTGACCGTCAGGCGGGCGGTTCACCGCCCGTGTGCGCGAAGGTCTTGTTGACGATCTTCCAGCTGCCCTCGATGCGGCACAGGCTGAGGAAGTCCACGAAGGAGACCGTGCCCCAGTAGCCCTCCTCGGCGACTGTCGCGGTCGCCACGTCTCCGAGCTGGGTGACCGAGAGGATCCGGCTCCGGTAGTTCCCGGTGTCGGCGGGGTCCTGGGCCGACATCTCGAAGAGCTTCCGTATGGGCACGTCGTAGCGGGTGCCGGCGAGGTCGCCGAACATCCGGGCGTCCTGGTGGAACGCCTCCTGCAGCTTGGCGACGTCTCCGGTCGCCTCGCCGTCGAGGCACAGCTGGACCACGGCGCAGATGGCGTCGTGGTCATCGATCGACGACTTCTGGGTCACATCCAACGTCGACATGGTGGCCGACCTTTCGCGCTGTCCGCATCGACGGCGCCAACCTAGACCCGCCCGGGCGCCGGGAACAGCCATCCCGTTCGGCCCGCGACCGACGCGCCACGCGCTCCAGCCGGACACCGACGTCTGCGGCTGTGGGCGTTGGTGGTGCCCGTCGTGCTCAGGCCGCCTGGAAGGACCGCCGGGAGAGGCCGACGCCGTAGCCGTCCAGGGTCGTGAGCACCGGCGCGGTGGGGTCACTGGCCGCGCCGAGGGCGACGAACAGCGGCGTGAAGTGCTCCACCGTCGGGTGGGCGTAGGGCATCCCCGGCGCGGCGGTGCGGAACCGGGCGAGCTCGGCGACGTCGCCGCGGGCCAGCGCGTCGGCGGCCCAGGCGTCGAAGTCCGCCGACCAGCCCGGCACCTCGTTCTCCAGCCACATCTCCCGTGTGAGGAAGGGCAGGCCGTGGGTCATGTGGCCCGACCCCACGACGAGCACGCCCTGCTCGCGCAGCGGCCGCAGCCGCTCCCCGAGCGCCAGCAGCTCGTCCGGGTCCTCGGTGGGCAGGCTCAGCTGCAGCACCGGGACGTCGGCGGCGGGGTACATGATCTTCAGCGGCACCCAGGCGCCGTGGTCCAGCCCGCGCCGGGCGTGCTGGTGCACCTGCTCGGTGTCCGGCACCAGCCCGACCACCTGCCGGGCCAGCTCGCCGGCGTCGGGGGTGTCGTAGCGGAACGTGTAGTACAGCGCGTCGAAGCCGCCGAAGTCGTACACCAGCTCGCTCGGCCGGGTGGCGCTCACCGCCAGCGGCGCGGACTCCCAGTGCGCGGAGACGACGAGGATCGCCGTCGGCTTGGGCAGCGCCCGGGCCCAGCCGTGCAGCGGGTCGAGCCACTCGCGGCTGCCGAACGGCAGCGGGCCGCCACCGTGAGAGAGGTACAGGCTGGGCAGCGGTCCGTCCTCCGGCGTCCAGACCCGGTGCGGCTGCTCGGCCTCGAGGGATGCGACGCGCCGCAGGTGCGCGGCGAACGGGTGCGCGGCCGGGATGCGGGCGTCGGCGACGGCGGTCGTCGTGGGAGACGTGGTCATGCGGACTCCTCGATGGTCGGAGCGACGGGTCAGACGCGCACGGGCCGTGCGGTCCGGCGGCGGCCGGCGAGCAGGTGGTCGACACTGTGGCGCCCGGCGCCGATGACGGCGAACAGCAGGGCGGCCGCGCCGAGCACGAGGACCAGTTCGTAGCCGCCCTGGTCGACGAAGAGGCCTGCGCCGGCGTGGACGAACACGAACGCGCCGATCATGTCGACCAGCAGCAGCAGCCCGGCGACGGGAACGGCGAGGCCCAGGACGAGAGCGGCGCCACCGGCGAGCTCGACGACCGCGGCGAACCACGCGGCGGCCGAGGCGGCGGGCACGCCGACCTGGTCGAAGAACGCGGCGGTGCCGTCGATGCCGTTGGTGAACAGCTTCTGCCAGCCGTGGGCGACGAAGACGAGGCCGACGGCGACGCGGGTCACCAGGAGGGCGAGGTCACGGGCGGGAGCGGGGAAGGTCATGGCGGGTCCTGTCTCTGGCGGGTCGGATGGTCCGGGGAACGCGCTGGTCAGGCGGCGACGGCGAACCCGCCGGTCCAGGCGATCTTCTCGCCGGCGGCCAGGCCGATCTGCAGGAAGCCGAGCGCCTCCAGCTCGCGGGCGCGGCGCAGCGAGCCGGCGTCGATGGCGCGCAGGCCGCCGGCGGTGACGATCGCGGCCAGCTCGGACTTGGCGTCGGTGTCGTCGCCGGCGATCAGCACGGTCGTGGGCTGCTCGCCGACGGTGCCGGAGGCCAGGGTGGCGGCGAAGGTGGTGTTGAACGCCTTGACGACCCGGGACTGGGGCAGCGCCGCGGCGATCTCGGCGGTGGCGGAGCCGTCGGCCGGGACGACCAGGGAGTCGAAGGTCTCCACGTCCACCGGGTTGGTGATGTCCACGACGACCTTGCCGGCCAGCTGCGCACCGCGCTGGGCGATCACATCGGCCACCGCGCCGTAGTAGACGGCGAGGACGACGACGTCGCCGGTCACCGGCGTGTCGGCGTCGCCGCGGCCGAGCAGCTCGACGGTGTTGCCGCCCTTGGTGACGAGGCCGGCGATGGCCTGGCCCATGGTGCCGGTCCCGATGATGCTCACGTGTGCCATGACGGTTCTCCTGCCGTGGGATGATTACTTGTAGCGACAACTTACGACTACTGTATCGAACTTGTAGCGACAACCATTCCCGACGAGGATGTGACCGTGGACACTCCCTGGCTCGACCGGCGCCAGCTGCGCGCGTGGATCCGCCTGCGGGCGGTGCTCGAGCTGCTCCCGGGCGTCCTCGACGCGCAGCTCCGCCGGGACGCCGACGTGACGGAGTTCGACTACTACGCCCTGGCGATGCTCTCCGAGGCCCCCGGCCGGACGCTCCGGATGACCGAGCTGGCCCGGCAGACCAACGCCACACTCCCCCGGCTCTCGCACGTGGTGAGCCGCCTGGAGGCCCGGGGCCTGGTGGAGCGCTTCGCCTGCCCCGAGGACCGCCGGGCGACCAACGCCCGGCTCACGGACGCGGGGTGGGCGACGGTGCAGGAGGCGGCACCCGGCCACGTCGCCACCGTGCGGCACCACGTCGTCGACGCGCTCAGCGACGAGCAGATCGACCAGCTCGCCGAGATCGGCGACGCCCTCCTGACCAGGCTGGACCCGACGGGGTCGATGGCCGCGACCTACACCCGCTACGACGACGCGCCCGAGGACGGGACGGCCCGTTGACCGGCGCCGCGATCACCGCCGGCGCGACGACGACCAGCTCCGGCGGCGGCCCAGGACGCCGAGATCCAGAGGCGATCGGCGTTCGGTTCGAGAGCGCGATCAACGACTCCACCGGGTCCGGACCAGGCGGACCGGTTCGCGCCGTCGTCGAGCCGGGTGCGTGGCACGCTCGCACTTGGTCAGCTGGAGTTCGCCTCGCGTCGCTGGATGCGCCACGGCTCAGACGTCGACCGCGACGAGACGCCACCGTCCGCAAGCTGCCCGGCGACCGGTAGATCACCTGGCGGCGCAACGGCACCTTGTCTGGGAAGCGGGTCGCCACCGAGCACGCCGACCTGACCCGGCCGACGCCGGTGTTCGACCTCCCTGCGCTGCAGGGCGGGCACCCCGACCTCTACACCGGTCATCGCGCCCGCGTTCTGTGGGTCCCCACCGTCGGAGGAGGTCCCGTGGACCCCATCTCGAGCGTGCCCGGCATCCGGTGTCGCTCGCGATCGAGGCGCATTTCGGCGGCTGGTCCCAGACCTTCGATGGGTCGGCCCGCTAGTTCCCCCGGTTCCTCACACGATCCCCCTGCATGTCCTCTATCTGAAGTGCCAAGAGGCGCTGCTGACCCGTCCCCAATCGGCGAGCGATGTCGCGCACCTCCTTCGTGTAGGGCCCGTGCTGGCCCGTCTCCAGTCGCAGGTCGACGACTGCGTCGTAGAAGCTGACGACGTCGGTGAAGAATGCGCGAGCCTGCTGCGTCGTACCCGCGGGAGCCACCAGCACCAGCCGCGCCAGCTGAGCGGTGAGTGCACCGAGAAGATCGACCAGTTCCTCACTCGGCGACTGTCGCGTGTACGCCGTTTCGAGGGCTGCCATGGCCTGGTTGAAGTCGGAGTAGATGTCCAGACGCTGGTCGAGAAGCCACCGCTGACGCTCGTGCCGGCGGGTCAGCCAGCCGGTGACCAGGGTGTTGAGCGCAGTCAGTACAGCGCCTGCCGCCGCTCCGCCGAACAGCGCGGCAAGGACCTGTGGGGTCATGTCGCGTGCTCCTCTTCTGGTTCCTGAATCCGGACCTCATCAGCCGTCACCGACCGTACGTACTTCCGTCGGCCCCACTCGTCGTGCACGGAATACGTCACCGACGCCCGGAACTCGCCGTCCGGCCACCGCAGCCACACCTGTGCACAACGGCGCGGCGGTCACACCTCGCGTGGTCGCACTCGTTCTGAGACGACGCACGGGACGCACTTCACGCTCCCCAGTAGGGCTGGACGGGGAAGTCCACCTCGGCCACCCAGCTTCGTCCGTCGGCCAAGGCCCGGACAGGACAGGCCGGCAGCAGGCCGCTGTCGAACTCGACGCCTGATCCGCCGAGGCGCAGCTCTCCACTTCGCAAGCGGTCCGCGGCGCGATCGCCGCCCTGCTCCCGCTCCCGCCTGCGCCCGCTGGCTCGCCGAGCAGCTCGAGAGGTGGACGCACCGCAGCCGGCCGAGATGGCCGACCGCGCCGTCCGCCAGCTCCTCGGGCAGGGCCTTGCCCCGATCCGCCGTCCGAAGCCGGTCCCGGCCCGCGGCTCGGGTGGCAGCGACACCACCCGCGCCGAAAGCGCTCGACGCCACCCGCCGCGCTGTCGCCGCCGCCAGGACCCACCACGGCGACAGCCACGACCTGAAAGCCATGGCCACTCCCCGGCAGCTGACGAAGGTCGCGATCCTCCTGACCGAAGATGGCGTCCGCGTCGGCAGGAGCGCCTGCAGTGGACGAGCGCGATGGTCGGCCGCACGATCGCCTCGAGCACGGAGCTGACCCGCGACGCGGCGCACCGTCGCATCGAGGTCCTGGACGCGCCGCCCGTCGAGCACCGGCCGGCAGTGACCGCGTGACCACCGCACTACTTCTTCGTGCGGGCTTCCCAGATCGCGAAGCCGGCGCTGATGACCAACTGAATCGCCAACGCGATCGTCATCGCAACCCTCCCCGGAGGGTGCACCACGAACGAGCCTGCGAGGACCAGCAGCGAGACAGCCATGAACGCAACGGTTAAGCCGACGTTCATCCCGAGCAGGAGCCAGGTACCCCTGCGCGCACGAGGATCCGACTCAGCCAGCCCGAACCGGTAGTGCGCGACGAGGCTGCCGGTGAGGAAGAGAGGGGACAGCGTCGCGACCAGGACGTAGAAGTCGGCGTACTCGACCATGCTGCGGAGCTTCACCGACGCGCCGCCGCATCCCGCGCTCGACTCGCCGAGCGGTTCACCGGCCGTGACGGGGTCACGAACGCGGCCCGGTGGGCGGTCGTGGACCGGCGGTGCCCCTGCGGTCACCAGTGGCTCGCTCACGAGCACTACCGCGAGGGCACCGACTGCGGGGCCTGCAGCTGCCGCCGCTGGCGTCGCCAGTGGTCGCGATGACTGCGGACCAGGCGGGTGCCTGAGTACCCGGAAACGCACGGAGACCTGGCGGGCGAACTGGCCGAGCAGGTTGCCGGCCGATGGGCCCGGAGCAGGTCGACATCCTGACGCGATCTTCGCGGAGGACGAGCCGGACGTTTCCGGTGTACTTCGAGGTGGGCCAGGTCGCGCCGCGCCAGAACCTGAAGACGGCGACGCTGGAGGGCGCGGCGCTGCATGGACGTGTTCATCCTCGGCCAGTCGCTGCACCTGTGGACGGCGCACCTGTGCTCGACGACCCAGAAGTCCATCGAGACGATGACTGCCCTGGTCGGTGGGTGCGAGGACCTGCGCCGGCGGCGTGTGTGGCCGCCGCGTGAAGCGCACGGTGAGCTGGCGATTGAGCTCCTGACCGGGGAGAAGATCGAGTTCCGGGCCCGGGCGCGTGGCGGTGGCCATGGCTGCGCCGGGGTCGCCCGGGATCACCTTCGACGAAGCGCTCTTCCCCGCGCGGACGGCGATGGGTGCGCTCCTGCCGACGCTGGCGACGGTGCGCGACGAGACCCACTCGATGCCGACCGACTCGTTGCTGACCCTGCTCGTCGACTGATCCACCGACCCGCTCAGTCCAGGCAGTACGTGGCCACCTCGGCCGACCCGAGGTCCGGCCGGTCGTAGACGGCGACGAACTGCTGCGCGTGCTCGGCGGTGGCGAAGTACACGGCCACCCGGTTGTCGTCCGGGGCCAGGCCCAGCTGCTCCGCGGCCCCCTGGTCGCACCCGACCGAGCCGATGCCGGAGCCGGTGTACCCGAGGCCGTTGGCGTACGACTCCGTCTCGCCCAGCAGGTGGGCCTGCGACTCGTCGAACGGAGTGCCGACGGCCAGGTAGACCGCCCACACCCGCGCCCCCTGGGTCGGGACGACCTCGGGCGGGAACCCGCCACCGGTGTCGCCGCCGCTCGATCCACCGTCGGCCGGGGTCTGGTCGTCGGGCGCCGCGTCGACCGTGCCGGCGTCGGGCGGCCCGGCCGGCTCGGCCGGCTCGTCGGTCGCGGGTGCGGAGGTCCCGACCGTGGCGGTGGGGCGGTCGTCGGCCCGCGGGGTGGTGCCGGAGCCGGCGTCGCCGCCGCAGGCGGCGAGCACCACCGCAGCGGTCAGCAGCGAGGGGACGAGGGCGGAGCGGTGCATCGGAGACCTCCTTGTTCTCGGGGCCGTAAGAGATCGCAGGCACACCGAGGGTCACCAGGGGTCGTCGTGCGCGGAGTCGCCAGAGTTCCGCGTTCCCCCTCGGCAACAACCGCCGCAGTCGTCATCCGGCCGGTACGACCATCGGGCCGGTCTCTCCGCCACGCGAACCAGTGGTGACGAGGAGTGACGACCGCTGCGGGGTACGGGCCGCCCTCAGCCGTAGTCGTCGTAGAAGCCGCGGCCGCTCTTGCGCCCCAGGCGCCCCTGCTCGACGTACTCCCGCACGAGCCGCCGCGGCCCCTCGGGGATCCCCTCGCGGACGGCGGCGTAGTGCTCCTCGATGGCCAGGACGACGTCCAGCCCCACGACGTCCATCAACCGGAAGGGCGGGGTGCCCGGCCGGGTGAACAGCTGCCACATCCGGTCGACGTCCTCAGGGGAGGCCACGCCCTCCTCGACCACCATGAGGCACTCACGTTTGATGGCCGCCCAGATCCGGTTGAAGATGAACCCGTCGCTCTCCCGGCGCACGCGGAAGGGCACGAGCCCGTACCGGGGCAGGCGCTCCATCAGCGCGTCGACCACCGCCGGGTCGGTCCGCCCGCAGGACATCAGCTCCACGGCGTTGTGCTCCGGCGGTGACTGGAAGTGCGCGTTGAGCACCCGCTCGGGGCGCGCCACCTCGCCGATCACCAGGCTGGTCGGGATGGACGACGAGTTGCTGGCGAGAACGGCGTCGGGCTCGGCCAGCCGGTCCAGCTCCCCGAAGACGGCGGTCTTCGCGTCCACCCGCTCGGGCACGGCCTCGACCACCAGCCAGGCGCCGGTCACGGCGTCCCGGAGGCCCTCGGCCGACGACACCGTGCCGCGCTCCTCGTTGGCCAGCCCGAGGGCCCGGTGGAACTCCTCGACCGAGGCCAGGGCGTAGTCGCGCGCTGCCTCCCGCTGCTCCTCGGAGAGGTCGGTGAGGCGCACGTCCGTGCCGCCCGCGGCAAGCGCGGCGGCGATGCGCCGACCCAGGGCGCCCGCCCCGACGACGGCCACCGGCCGCCGATCGGCGTCCTCGGGGAACACGTAGCCCATCGCGGCCCTCCTCGTGGCGGTCGAGGCCATGAGCCTCGCAGCCCTCCCGGCACGGCGCACGCGTCCCGGTGGCAGGAGCGGTCCACCCCGCCCGTGGGGCCGGCGGAACTGTCCGACCCCACCGGTAGGCATGACCTCCCGGCGAGGACGACGGCAGCAGGGGCCCGCCCGAGGAAGGGATCGATGGGGTGGTGCACGTGGAGACCAGGGAACCCCCGCACCGCATCCGGCTGAGTCGGGCGCGGGGCTGGCGCAAGCCGCCTGGCGCGGTGGTCGTCGCCCGGCCCACGCGCTGGGGCAACCCGTATCGCGTCGGCACCACCTACATGTGGCCGGCCGGCGACGAGGACCGCGGCTGGCCTCTCCCCACCCATCGCGAGCCCGGCGAGTACGCCGACGGCATCCGCGTCGTCCGCTGCCCGGACGTGGCGACCGCGGTGCGGTGGTTCCGTCGCTGGGCCGACGGCGACTACAGGGTCCAGGCCCGCCGTGTCCTGCGTGGTCACGACCTCGCCTGCTGGTGCCCCCTGGACCAGCCCTGCCACGCCGACGTCCTGCTCGAGCTGGCGAACAGCTGACCGCCCACCGCCGCGAGCGCCGGACCACGGTGGGACTGGTCTGGAGGGTGTAGACCTGTGCTGAGTGCGCCCGTGCGCTGAGAGGGGAACGAATGGCGACCAACCGGCCTGACCCGGGCGATTTCCTCGAACTGGCGCAGCGGATGCTGCGCGAGCTGTTCGGCGAACCGCGGAGTGATGACGAGCCGTGGGCGGAGGCGACCCGTCGTCCGCGCGAGCGCAGCGGCGGCCCGCACGGCGACCGCGAGCCCAGCGCCGAACGGCAGCGCGAGAACCTCACGTTCGCGCTCGGGACGCGCGCCGTCGAGGCGCTCGAGGACCTGGCGCTCAACGTCGCGGCGATCCGTCAGCGCCTGGAGCGCATGGACACGCCCGCCTCGGGGGTGCGGCTCGACAAGGAGGAGCGCGGCCCGGACGGAGCCGACACCGCCGGGTCGTGACCCCGATCCGTCGCCGGCGGGCTCAGACGATGCGCAGCGAGATGTGCACGTCCTCGGGGGCGGTGTGGGTCATCGCGACGACCAGATCGAGGGCCATCTCCTCGAGGTCGTCGATGCTGTCCGCCTGGGTGGTACCGACCCCCGGGACGTCGATCACCCAGTGGTCGCCCTCGGCGATCGCGGTCGCGGTGTAGTCGGCCATACGTCCTCCTCGAGTAGCCACAGGCAGGGTGCTGCGCGTCGGCTCGCCGGCCGACTGAGGATCGGCCCGCCCGCGCTCGGTGACCGCCCCACCGCGGACGGCCGCGGCCGGCTCGCCCTCGCTCGTCCAGCGTGAGCTCCATCCGGCCGCTCCGGACGACCCGGCTGGTCTCGGCGCCGTCGAGGCTCCCCCGTGTCGATGGGGGGTGCTCACCCCGATGATCCTCGCTCGGGCTCGGGCCTCCCCGGAAGTGGCGCCCCGGGCACTTCCCGGCCGCTGGGGCGAAGGAGCCAAGCAGCCGTGGCAGACGGGGCCGCCGAAGGCTCGCGGACTCGGCCGCTCGACGCGGCGCCGATCCGAAGTTGACGACGAGCGGGACCGTGCCCGTCATGGCGGTGACCAGCGGGACACCAGGAACACGATCGCGTAGCCCCCCACCGCGAGGAGGGATTGAGTCGGACTTCCTGTCGGGTCAGGGTGTCGTCATCTCGTCAGCGCGGGCAGTCAATGCCGCTGCCTCCTGCGTGCGGTCTAGCGACCCCATCAACTTCGCATAGTTCCTGAGTGTCCTGCGGATGGTCGGGTGGTCAGGCTCGACAGCCTGCAACACGTCGAGAGCGCGCCGGAACAGCGCCTCCGCTTCGGCGGCCCTGCCCAGCCGCTGGCAGGTCACGGCGAGGTTGTTCAGAGTGTTGGCGAGCGCCGGGTGCTGCGGACCAAGCCCGCTTTCCTTCATCCGGAGCGACCGCCGGTAGAGAGTCTCCGCCTCGGCGAGTTCACCGCGCCGCTGGAGGATCGCGGCGATGTTGTTGAGGTTGACGGCTATCTCGTAGTGCTCCGGGCCGAATGCGGCCTCGAGCACCGCCACCGCCTGCCGAAGACAACTCTCGGCCTCGTCGTCGCGGCCCAGACGGTCGATGATGGAGGCATACGCGGCCTTGTCGGCGGCGACAGCCACATGGTCCGCCCCCAGGGCTCTCTCGCGGATCTCGATCGCCTTGCGGGCATACGGCTCTCCCGCCAGGTAGTCGCCGCGAGCGTGCTCCAGGCCGCCGAGGTTGTGATAGATGCTCGCCACGTCGGGTGCTTCCGACCCGACTCCGCCCTCGATGATCGTGAGCGCACGTAGGTAGAGCGGCTTGGCCTCGCTGAATCGACCGCAGAACTTGAACGTGATCCCGAGGTCGTTGAGCACGTTGGCGACCTCCAGGGAGTTCGGCCCGAACGCCGTCTCACCCAACTCGAGCGCCTGACGCAACCACTGCTCGGCGGAGGCGTAACGACCCCGTACGCGTTCGAGTGCGCCCAGTGCGCCGAGCGTGATCGCGTGCGCGGCGCTCTTGGCGGGACCCTCGGCCGCCTTGTCCGCGATCTCTCCAGCCCGCCGGAACACCTGCTCGGCCCCGTCGATGTCCTCGACGTCCTGCCGGAGCCGCCCTACCTCCACCAGGGGCTCGCACGCCGTCGGGTCACCGGGCGAGAAGGCGGCCTGGGTCAGGAGGAGTGCCTCGTCCGCCACCGGACTCGCGTCGGCGAAGCGGCCCTGGGAGCGATACACGCGCACCCGCATCGCCAACAGGGCGGCACGGAGTCGGTCGCGGGGCGGCCCGACCGGGAGTTGATCAGTGGCCTGCAATCCACCGCTCAGGACCTGCTCAGCGGCCGGGTAGTCGCCGAACTCCTCGTCCAGACGGCCCAGCTCTATCGAGACCCCGGCTCGGTCCTCCCCGGATTCCCAGGCCCGCCGGGCGGCCGATCGAGCCGAACGGTAGTCGGCCCGTCCCCGCAGGGAACGGATCTGTACCACAGCGGGAGAAGGCATCACACGACCTCACCAGCAGTAGTAGTCGTGACCTGTACCGGATCCGGCGACGGAGCGGCTGCGGGCTCGGAGGCGCCGATCCGATTGGCACCCGGGGGCACGTGCGCGGACAGCCGCCATGCCGCACCGGCGGCGAGTGCGAGGCCACCGATCAGGCCGAGGAGGAACGCCGTCGCATGGCCCGCACCCAACGCCACGCCGGCCACCGCAGGACCGAGCATGAACCCGGTCGTCCACGCCAGTGTGTAGACACCGTTGTAGCGACCCCGGAGTGCGTCGGGGACGAGGTCGTTGACCATCGGCAACAGCGTCGGCGTCAGCACGGTCTCGCCGATCGCGAAGACGACCAGAGCTCCGACGAGTGTGGCGACCGCCAGCGGTCCGCCCTCGATGATCCCGGCAAGCAGGGTCATCCCCCAGGCGGCTCCCCAGAAGCCGCACGTGAGCACCATTCCGGTGGTGCGCCGGCGACCCTGCATCCATCGCAGTACGAACAGCTGAGCGGCGACGACCGTGAACGTGTTCGCGGCGAATGCGACGCCGAGGGCGTCTTCACCGATCCCTCCCGGCCCGAGCGCGAACACCGGGAACATGGCATGCATCTGTGAGAACCCGGCAGCGACCAGCAGCGCCGTCAGCAGCCAGATGCGCACGAACGTCCAGTCGGTGAGAATTCTTCGATAACCGGCAGACAGCCCTGGTGTCGACGTCTCGTGCGACAGTTGCGGGCGGTTCCCCGCCTTGACGGTCATCAGGATGGGGATGAAGGCCAGGAAAGTGGCGGCGTCGAGCAGATAGAGCGCCACGAAAGTACCGGGAGAGTCGACGTCGACGATCAGGGCGGCCACCAGCGCCCCGATACCGAATCCGGCGTTGAGCGTCATGTGGCGCACCGAGAACACGCTGGATCGTTGATCCGGCGTCGATACAGTCGCCAACAGCGCGTCCTGCGCGGGCCATGCTATCGACGCGCCCAGTCCCATCGTCGCTGCTGCAGCGAACGCCTGCCATGGCACATTCACCAGCGTCATTCCGCCGGCGCCTGCTGCATCGAGCACGAGTCCTAGAATCAGCGCGTTTCGGGCCCCGTAACGGTCCGCCAGTGACCCGCCGATCACGTTGCCGGCAAGACCCACCAACGCGACCGTTGCCAGGGCCAGAGCCGCGACCTCCACATCCAGGCCGCGCACTCTGTGCAGGTACACCACGAAGAACGGGAGTGTGAGCCCGCTGCCGATCGCCGAGAGCGCGTCCCCGCCCAGCACCGTCCACGCAGAGCGTGACAGGCGGGGAATCACCCGCGCGGCGTTCCCACGGCCTGCACCCCTGAGCCCCGCCACGCTGTTAGTCGTCGTCGACGGCGGTCTCGTTCACGTTCGCGAAGAGCCCGTGGCCCTCGGTGTCGTCCTCCACCGCGGTCTCGTTCACGTTCAGGCGCATTCCATGGCCCTGGGTGTCGTCCTCCACCGCGGTCTCGTTCACGTTGAGCTTCAACCCGTGGCCCTCGGTGTCGTCCTCCACCGCGGTCTCGTTCACGTTCAGGGGCATTCCATGGCCCTGGGTGTCGTCCTCCACCGCGGTCTCGTTCACGTTCATCGAGATCCCGTGGCCCTGGGTGTCGTCGTCGACGGTGGTCTCGTTCACGTTTATCGCGAGGCCGTGGCCGTGGGTGTCGTCCTCCACTGCGGTCTCGTTGACGTTCAAGTAGAGCCCCTGGCCGTGGGTGTCGTCCTCGACAGCGGTCTCGTTCACGTTCATCGCGATCCCGTGGCCCTGGGTGTCGTCCTCGACCGCGGGGTTGAAGGGAATCGGTCCGCCGCTCGTCACCTCTGCACTCATGATCTCCTCCCCCCTGCCAGCGGGACTCCGCAAACTCGGGGTCCCTGAGCGTGTGCTACGAGGCCGATAGTGTGCTCCCCCCTCCTCGGCGTCTGTCGTCCCGGCGACACGGGATCAGCAAGCCTCACGACACTCCCGATCGACCCGACGATCCCGGCCGCTCAGTAGGGGTCGGCACCTCGACAGTGATCGAAGGCAGGGTGCGAGCGAACAGAGCGACGCGGGCGAAGTCCTGCACCAACTGGCGCAGATCTCGGCTGACCCGGTGGGGTGATCGTCCCGGTGGGGCGCGAGACTTGTTGAGGTCGACCACCGAGCTCACGCGAAGGCTGTTTGACGCGGAGACCTGTGCATTGGCGCTGCCGGAGGCGGAGTCAGAACAGCTCGTGTTTCGGAGCGCATCCGGGGCGGGTGCCGCACGCATCGTCGGACAACGCCTTCCTGTCGGACAAGGGATCGCCGGGTGGGCCGTGTCGTCCGGACAGCCGATCGGAATAGCGGAGGTAGCCCGCGACCCGCGTTTCGCGCGCGGCGTCGCCGAAGCGACTGGTTACGTGCCACGCTCGATCTTGGCCGTGCCGCTGGGAACCTAACGCGAGACGCTAGGGGTCATCGAGGTCCTCGACCCTGGCGAGGGTGCTCCTGTCGGGGACCACAGCATGGAGCTCCTCATCTTGCTGGCTCGGCAGACAGCCCTCGCCATAGAGGGCGCGCGAGTATTCGACGATCTGGGTCGGGCGCTCTTCACAGCCGCTTCCACAACGCGTGGGAGTGCGACGGTGTCCGAGTCATTGCTGGAGATGGCCCGCTCGATGGCTGGCCCGCATGCAGGAGTCGTCGAGCTGGCCGGCTGTCGGGCGCTTCGGCGAAGAGGAGCAGCTGGCTGCCACCGCGATCATCAGGGAGCTGGTGAACTACGCGAAGAGTCGCGCGACGGTCCGATGAGGCCGGCGTGGCCATCAACAACATGCCAGGACCGAGTTATCCCTCACAATACTCTTCCATTTTCTCGGTGGCCGCTCACGACCGTCAGGATCCGTACGGGTTGGGCTACAGTCCCGCCCCGCCGGTCGAGTTCGGACACCAGGAATCGGGATAGAGGTCACCTGCAGGGCGACACCACGCTCGAGGTGACCGGCAACAGTTTCGCTGCCGCGCATGTGAGCGGGCTCGTTGCCCGTATTCTCAGCAAGCGCCCGGGGCTGACGCCTTTCCAGATGAAGACGGTCCTCCACGCACTCGCGGACAACGTCGAATCGGACACCGGGTGAACGGGCTCCGCTCGGGTCATGTGTGAGCAGGCGCGGCGCGGTCGAGAAGGGCGTCGGCGTCCATGCCCAACGATCGGGCCCCCAGGAATGCGAACACGCCTCGGGCCGATTGCAGTGATGTGACGGCGCGCAGTTCACCGAGACGACTCGCGCATCGGCCGGCGCCGAGGAGTGCGAGCCCACGCTCCAGGACGTGCCCGTACACCTGCCAGCCTGCCGCGGCCTCCTCGTACTCGCGGAGGGCGGTGTCGAGCGCGCCCTGAGCTTCGGCCACGATCGCACGAGCCGTGCGGTGGGCGCAGGCGTGGCGGCGCACGCGCAGCTCAGTGCCCTCCACGAGCCGTTGGGCAAGCCCCAGCTCACCGACCGCCGCGCACACCCGGACCATGGCCGGCAGGTGCACGGCTCGGCGAGACGGCACGAACTGCGCTCGGTCCGCGAATTCGCGCACCCGATCGGCGGCCTCGTCGAGCTCCCCCTGGGCGAGCAGGATCAGGCTCGCCACCTCCAGCGCCGGCCCGAAGACCTGGAGGTCGCCTATCGATCTCGCCTGGGGCAGCGCCCGAACCATGATCTCTGCGGCGCTCGCCACCTGACCGCGTCGGAGCAGCACATGGGCTCGGTTGGCGTCCGCGACGGCCCACCAGTAGTCGGCCTCGTCGGATTCGACCGAGGTGCTCACCTCGGTCGCTTCTCTCAGCAGCTCGTCCCATCGCCCGGCGTCCAAGAGCACCTTGAGACCGTCGGCCCGAACCGCTCGCAACGGATGGAGGAGGCCCCGTCGTACAGCCATCCGCTGAGCCTCCTGCGCAGCGGCCAGCGCAGCGGCGGTCCCCTCGGCGAGCCAGAGACCCTCTGCGAGGTTCGACTGCCAGTTGAGCAGCTGCCAGCTGCCCTGGATCGCTGTGTTGCCGCGTTCGAGCGCAGCGTTGGTGGCCGCCACGGCAGCCATCTCGTCCTCGATCCCCTGAGGGTCGTCCAGGTCGAGACGCGCCCGCCCGCGCTCCATCAGTGCAAGACCGCGGATCTCACCCCCACCGATCACGTCAGCGACCGCGATCAGCTGTTCAGCCCAACGCAACGCCTCGTCAGGCCGGCTGGACGTCCACGTGTCGAACGCCATGAACGCCAGCGCGTAGGCCAACTCGACACAGGGCCCCGCGTCGTTGAGCAGCGCGATGGCCTCCTCTCCCTCCGCGCGCGCGGATGCCGTGTCGCCGCGGTCCCAGTACAGATGCGCCAACCGGTGCTTGGCGTCGCCGGCAGCGCGCCGATCGCCGTGCACCAGGCTCACGGTGTGGGCCTCCCGATACGCCGCCACCGCGGCGTCTGCGTGTCCGGCCGCCGCGGCCAGCCAGCCCGCCTTGTTCAGTACGGCTGGCCGCTCGGGATCCTCGGCCGGAAAGAGCTGGAGAGCACGTCGGTAGTAGGACTCTGCGGTCGTCGGGTCGAGCGGAACAGCGCGGTCGCCGGCGAGCACCGAGAACTTCCGCAACGCGTGCTGCAGGACCACCACCGGACCCGACTGGGCGGCCGCGTTCAACTCCAACGCCCTGCCGTAGTGGTGGACGAGGATCTCCGCGTAGTCCGCGACCCGATCTCCTGCCGTCCGTTCCAGCCAGCCGGCGACGGCTTCGTGTTTGGCCGCCCGGGCGCCGCGAGGTATCTGAGCGTAGGCAACGTCACGGATCAGTTCGTGCCAGAACGCGAACTCCGCCTGACCGTCGACGCTCGGGGTCGGGACGGGCCGCAGGAAGTCCCGGCACGCCAGTTCGTGGAGCCGTATCCGGACCGCCGACTCGTCCCGGTCACCCACCGTGGCCACCGCACCCGACCAGAACACCGAACCGACGACGGCAGCGTCGTGCAGCAGGTCCCTGTCGCCCTGGTCCAGCGTGTCCAGACGGGCGGCGATCAAAGCGTGCAAGGTGTCCGGAAGCGCGAGGGCCCGGTCGGCGTCCGACGCTCCGCCTGCACCGCCCGCAGTCCGTTCACCGGATTCGAGGAGCAGCCGGACCAACTCCTCGGCGTACAGCGGATTGCCGCCACACCGCGTCAGCAACAACTCCTGGGTGTCCGCGGGGAGCACTGTGGTGCCCAGCAGTGCGCGGAGCAGTTCGACCCGCTCGGCCCCACCCAGGCCGGACATCGGCACGGTGACCGAGTTGGCCGTGTCGCGGCTCCACGCCCCTGCGCGCGCGGCGAACTCGGGGCGTGCTGTGCCGATGAGAAGCAGCGGCACGTGAGTGCACCGGTCGCGGAGGTGGTCCAGGAAGTCGAGCAGCGCAGCGTCTGCCCAGTGCAGGTCCTCGACGACGAGCACCAGGGGCTGACGTTCGGCGAGCGCCTCGAAGAACCGGCGCCAGCCAGTGAAGGTCTCCTCTCGCGAGGCGCCCTGCTCCCCAGCCGCCGCACCGACCAGTGGCCACAACGTGGCAACGATCCAGGCGCGTTCGCCGGTGTCATTGACGGCCCCGGCCACGGCACGTGACAGCTTCTTCCGGGAACTGACCGGATCATCGGTGCTGAGAATGCCGGCCTGGGCCTTGACGATCTCTCCGAGCGCCCAGAACGTGATGCCGTCTCCATAGGGCACGCAGCGACCCTGTCGCCACGTCACCCGGCCGGGCATGGCGTTGACGGTGTCGAACAGTTCAGCGACCAGTCGTGTCTTACCCACTCCGGGTTCGCCGAGAATGGTCACCAGTTGTGCGGATCGGTTCTGCACGACGCCGGAAAGGGCGGCCTGCAGCAGAGCCTTCTCGCGCTCACGCCCGACGAAAGGGGGTGCCGGACGCACCACTCGGGATTGCGGCCGATACCGGGCCCCGGCCACCTTCCAGACCTCCACCGGGTCGGCTTTGCCTTTCGCCCTGACGGGTGGCAGCTCGACGTACTCGATCGCGTTCCGCGTCAGTCGGTGGGTGCCGGCACCCACCACGATCTCGCCTGTTCCAGCTGCAGCCTGCAGTCTGGCCGCTGTGTTGACGACGTCCCCCGCGGCGATCCCCTCACCCTCGAGTGGCCGCGAGGTCAGCGACGCCAGGGCCTCACCGGTGGCGATCCCGACTCGTACATCCAGGCCCACCCCCCACGGCGTTCGCAATCTGCTGACCGCCGGAACGATGGACAGGCCGGCTCGCACCGCCCGTTCCGCGTCGTCCTCGTGCGCCACCGGGACGCCGAACACTCCCACCACGGCGTCGCCGATGAACTTCTCGACGGTCCCCCCGTACCGCTCCAGTTCGGAGCGCACCGTTCGGTAGTACGGCCGCAGGACGGATTGCACATCCTCCGGATCGGCATTGTCCGACAGGGCGGTGAACCCGACGAGATCGCAGAACAGCACGGACACGACCCTGCGCTCTTCGAGCGCGGGCGGTCTCTGCGGTGCGACGAGCGCCGCTCCGCAGGCGGAGCAGAAGCGCGCGCGGGCTGGGTTCTCCTCACCGCACCGATGACACGGCGCCACGCTGCGAGGGTAGCGGCGCTCCCCTTTGTTCCGGTGATCAACATGACGGACGCAAGAACTCGATGTGATCCCGTCACGACCCGGTCCACAGTGAGTGTGACCGCCGCGGGATCGACCCCGATCCTCGTCACACCAACTGGTCGGCCCCTGTCCCTTTGGCATGCTTGACAGCCATAGGAACGTCGCATTCGGGTCGGTCCCTGAGCGGCTGGGGGCCAGGTGGAGACGCTGATGCTCGAGGGTCTCGCCGAGCAGGATCGCCGTCGGATCCTGTCGGCTGCTCGGCGGCGCTCCTACTCACGCGGTGAAGTCCTGTTCCACGAGGGTGACGCCGGTACCACCCTGCACATCCTGATGCGAGGGCACGTCGCGGTACGCACGTCGACTCCATCCGGCAATGTGGTCACGCTGTCCGTTCTCGGTCCCGGGGACGTCTTCGGCGAACTCGCGCTCGTGCGCCCGCGCCATGAACGGACGGCCACGGTCGTCGCGCTGGAGTCTGTCGAGACCGCCACTCTCGACCAGCAGGCTTTCGACCGGCTGCGGCACGAGCATCCCGCGGTGGACCACTTCCTCGTGACGCTGCTGGCCGGGCGCGTCGCCCGGCTGTCCGCACACCTCGTGGAGGCGCTGCACGTTCCAGCCGAGCAGCGGGTGCTGCGCCGGCTCCTTGCCCTGGTGGCGCTCTACCAGGACGGCCCGCTGCCGGTCGCCGTCCCGCTCACACAGGAGGATCTCGCCAGCATGGCCGGGACGAGCCGCCCAACCACGAACAGGGTTCTGCGGCAGATGGAGGAGTTGGAGGCCTTGCGGTTGACCCGGGGCCGGATCGAGGTGGTGGACCTGGCTCCGCTCCGACGTCACGCCGGGTTGAGTCCCCGCTGAGGAGTCGCAGGGCCGGCCGGCCGGGTGTCAGTCGCCGCGGTGGGCCGTGCAGCGGACCGGCTCGGCAACCTCGGCGCGGACGGGACGCTCGGCTCGATCGCGGGCCAGCTCACGCCTCACCTCGGGCCATCGCGGCGCCCACCAGTAGGCCGCGATCATCACCGTCAACGCGCCCCAGCTCACCAGCAGCACGACCCAGGCCCACCACGGCATCGATGCCACCTCCCCCTCGGCCTCGCGGCCGGTCCGACGGAGCTGCCCGCCGTGTGCTCGGACTGTCGCCCCGCGCAACCCCACCCTGCCCACGTGGGGTCCCGCCGCACACCCCCCAGACAGTGGGGAGGCCGGCGCGTCTCACACCGGGGCGGCGCTCAGTCCGCCGCTGCGGGCACCGGCTCGTCGTCCACGTCGCCGAAGTCGCCCCATCCCAGCCGCAGCGCGGTGAACAGCACCCCGGCCAGCAGCGCCACACCCAGCCCCGCGAGTGCGAGCCACACCTGCAGCAGATCCATCACACTGTCCACCGACGCCCCCTCGACCACCCATCCGGAGACGGATGGTCGCGCCCCGTGCCGGCGAGGGACATGGGCGAACGGGCCGGCACCACCCGACAGAGCGACAGCCGTCCCCCCATCGGCCTGGCCCGCGCCGCACGTCGACGCCGGGGATCAGCGCAGCCAACGGTGCAGCGACTTCTTGCCGGCCGCCTTCCAGGCGTCGTCGAAGTGCCGCTGGGACTGCTCCGCCCGCACCTCCTCGAGGGCGTGCAGGCGCCCGTACAGGAACGCGGCCCCGCTGCTGGACGTCTCCATCGCCAGGTCGCGCAGCCGCTCGCGGGTGAGGACCGAGTCCTGGTGCTCCCCCAGCGCCTCCTGCACCGCCTCCATCGCCGCCGCGAACGCGGTGGCGTCGGCACCGAAGACCCGGCTCACCGACTCCCCCGCGTAGCGGGCGGCCTTGGCGGCCTTGCGCGCGTCGTGCAGCAGCTCCTCGCGCTCGGCACCCGGCGGATGGGCGGCGGCGTCCTCCACGAGGCGCCGGACCCCGGCGTAGCTCCGGGCGACCAGTCGCGGCAGCGTCTTCCCGGCGCGGGCAGCGGCGCGCTCGGTCAACGGCGGGGAGCTGACCAGCTCGTCGAGGCTGAGCACGAGCCGGTGGTAGCGCTCCCCGTCCAGCTCGGCGAGCACCCGGTCGTGGGCGCCGCGGTAGGCCTCGCCCAGCTCCGCGCCGGCGACCTCGGCGACCGGGCCCAGGTCGGCGACCGAGGCCTCCGCGTGGACGGCCTCGTTCACCCGGTCGCGCATCACCTCGGCGTCCCGGGCGGCGCCGAGCTCCCCGGCCAGCCACTTGAGCTCGCTCCGCAACGGCCGGACGACGTCGGCGTCGAACAGGGGCTTGAACGTGGTCAGGGCGCTGCGCAACCGCCGGGTCGCCACGCGCATCTTGTGCACGCTGTCCTGGGCATCGAGGCGCACCGGCAGGTCCTGGGCCTGTACCTGCGCCACCTGCTCGCGGACGTGGGCCAGGACCACTTCCCCTGCGGCCGACGCAGTGGTGAGCTTCCCGGCCTTCCGCTTCGCCGGCCGGACGCGCTCGTCCCCGCCCAGCACCCGTGCGAGCTTGGACGAGCTCGTCGCCTCCCGCAGGCCGCGGGCGCGCAGCTCGGTGTCGACGGCCTCCAGGAGATCGGTCCGGCCGCCGACGAGCTCCACCTCGATCTCCCGCCAGGACGTCGCAGCACCGACCGCGTCCCCGCTGCCGTCGGTCGGGCGGACCCGGCGCGCGGTGACGCGGTCGTCGGCGACCTCCGCCAGCACCTGCCCGGTCGCGTCGACCAGCCGGCGCACCGTCCGGTCCGTGGTGATCTCGGCGACCGGCCCCAGCGAGGCGCCCTTGCTGTGGACCCAGACCATGTTCTGCAGCTCCGCCGGCACGGTCCGGGTGGCGCGGCCGAGCGGCAGGCGCACCTCCGAGCGGGCTCCGGTCCCCGCGGGGACCTTCAGGTGCCAGCCGGCGTCGTCACCGCCCGTCCGCCGGCGCAGGGTCAACCCCGCCGTCGCCAGGCGGAGGTCCGCGGTGTCGAAGTACGTCGCCGCCAGCCGCTGGTCCGCCGTCTCTCCCTCGGTGACCGGGACTCCGGCGTTCTCCGCCCCACCGCGGCCGTCCGCTGCCCCTGCCAGCAGCTGAGCCAGCGGCGGCAGCTCGAACGACTCGTCGGCGGCGTACTTCCGCTCCACTTCCAGGTGAACAGCTGGCATCCAGGAGGTGTACCTCGCCGCAGCGCCGCCAATCCTCCGGCGGTCGCCACCGGACACGACGACGAGGCCGGTCCCGTCGGCGCAGCCGGGTCCCCGCGCTACGCGATCGCGCCTGGCGGGGGTTCCTGGCGGCCCCTGACGCGCGCACGGGAGGCGCCTCCGTGCGGACCCGACCCGGCTGGGTGTCGGATGGGCCAGGTGCCAGCAGGACGCGTGGGCCGCCGGGCCGATGCGGGTCGCCGTTCAGCCGGACTGGACGACGGCTCCGGAGACCGTGGCGTAGTCGGCGAGGCCGGCCTTGCCCGCTCGCTTGGCGGCGTACATGGCGGCGTCGGAACGGGCCAGGAGGGCGTCGGCCGTGACCGGCGCCTCGTCGGCGGTCAGCGCTGCCACGCCGACGCTGGCCTCGATGGTGTGCTCGGCACCGGCGAGTGAGAAGGGACGCCGGAGAGCCTCGCGGATGCGGGCTGCCGTGTGCATCGGGTCGCCGGCGTCCTCGAGCAGGACGGCGAACTCGTCGCCGCCGAGCCGCGCCACGGTGTCGCCGGTCCGGACAGCGCCGGTGATCCGCTCCGCCACGCGCACCAGCAGGTCGTCGCCGACGGCGTGCCCCCGGGTGTCGTTGACCGCCTTGAAGTCGTCCAGGTCCAGGAACAGGACGGCGACCGGCCGGCAGTCGCGGGAGTGCAGCTCCAGGACGTGTTCCAGCCGGTCCCGGAACAGCGACCGGTTCGCCAGGCCGGTCAGCGAGTCGAAGAACGCCTGGCGACGCAGCTCCTGGTCCCGCGCGGCGAGCTGCCGTACCAGGTGGACGTTGTCGCGCACGGCCAGGTACTGCCGGGCGAGCAGGCACAGCACGACCCCGCAGGCGGCCATCGTCTCCGCCTTGGTCAGCGGTCGGTCGAGCAGCGTGACGCCGGCGACGACCGACAGTGCCACGACCACGGGGACGTACGGGAGGACGGACGAGGGCACCGTGACGCCGGCCGCGTCGGCGGCCCGCACGGACGGCGACGGCTGCGGCGGTTCCGGGCACGTGCCCGCGAGGGCCACCAGCAGGAAGCCGCCGATCCAGCCGAGGTCGGTCAGTCCACCGTCGTAGAAGCCCATGGCGGCCAGGTAGGCGAAGGCACTGTCGGAGACGGCCAGCGCGAGGACTCCGGCGCTGACCAGGTACAGCGCCGGGCGGTTCCCGCCGGTGCGGATCAGCAGGAGCACGGCCAACACGACCAGCGAGACGTCGATGCTCGGGTACGCGAGGAGCAACAGCCGCTGCAGCCCGACGCTGTCGTCCTCCGCACCCGCGATCGCCCCGAGCGTCGTCAACCAGCTGACGAGCCCGATCGACCCGGCAGCCAACAGGCCGTCGAACACCCGCTGCAGGAACAGGATCCGTCCGCCGCGGGCGGGGTGGACGAGCAGTCCGACCGCCATGAGGACCGAGAAGCCCAGGAACCCGACGTCGGCCAGGGACGGGAACGGGACGACGTCGCTGCGCAGCGTGACCCAGCACCAGTACGTCTCGCCGAGAGCCCAGGAGAGGCAGGCGGCCGCCATGAAGATCCACGTGATCCGCGTCCGCCGGTCGGTGCAGCGGCGGACGTGCCGGGCCGCCGCTCCGCTCGCAGTCAGCGCGGCGACCCCCTGCGCGACGTCCGAGATGTCGGACGCGGCCTGCGCGGGCCACAGCAACAGGCTCCCGACGAAGAGCAGCGCCGTCGCGAGCGCGAGAGCGACGGCCACGCGCGGCGGTCCGCCGGACTGCTGAGCCATCGTCCCGCCTTCGTGTGGGCCTCGGGGAAGTGCGTCCGCAGAGGGCATCGTCACGGCGCGGGTCGAGCTCGATCCCTCCTGGGGGTGAGAGCCGGCCCGCCGGCCATCGGAGGACTCCTCTGTTCCCGGTCGCCGTCCGGTACTCGGGGATCTCGATCGGCCACGCCCTCGGCGGGATCCTCCCCCTCGCTGGTGTGCCCTCAGCCGCGGCCGAGATAGGGCATGCCGGTGGCCAGCACCGTCGTGAAGGGCACGCTCACGTCCAGTGGCAGCCGCGCGATGTGCACCACCGTGGCGGCGACGTGTGCGGGGTCGAACGTCGCCTCCGGCCGGACCGAGCCGTCGGCCTGCCGGGCGCCGGTGGCGATGCCCGCGGTCATCTCGGTGGCAGCGTTCCCGACGTCGATCTGCCCCACGGCGATCCCGTGCGCGCGGCCGTCGAGGGCGACGGCCCGGGTCAGCCCGGTGACCGCGTGCTTGGTGGCGGTGTAGGCGACGCTGGCCGGCCGCGGGACGTGCGCCGAGATCGAGCCGTTGTTGATGATCCGCCCGCCGGGTGGGTCCTGCGCCCTCATCTGCCGGACGGCGGCGCGGGTGCAGAGGAACATCCCGGTGAGGTTGACCTCGACGGTGGCCCGCCAGTCGGCGACGGCGATCTCGTCGACCTCGCCGGACGGGCCGAACGTGCCGGCGTTGTTGACCAGCAGGTCCAGCCGACCCCAGCCGTCGGTCACCGCGGCGAAGGCCTCGTCGACCCGCCGTTCGTCGGTGACGTCGGTGGGCAGCACGAGGGTGGTGCCGCCGGCGGCCGCCGTCGCCTCCAGCGCGGCGCGGGTGCGGCCGAGCAGCGCGACCGACCACCCGTCGCCGGCCAGGGCACGGGCGATGGCGCGGCCCAGCCCGGAGCCGGCGCCGGTGACCACGGCGGTGCGGAACGGCTCGGCCACGAGGGGAGCCTGCCACGGGCGCGTGGCGGGTGCGGCCGTGCGAGCCTGGGCGCGTGCCGGTCCCGTGGGTGCACGCCTTCGTCGACGTGCCGGGCGACCGCGTCGACGCCGCCCGGGCGTTCTGGTCGGCGGTGACCGGCTGGCCACCCGGCGCGCCGTGGCCCGGCCACCCGGAGTTCGTCTCGCTCGTCCCGCCGTCCGGGGCGCCTATCTGCACGTGCAGCGGATCGGCGGGGCGCCGCGGGTGCACCCGGACCTGCTCGGCTCGCTCGCCGGCGACGTCTCCCGGCTCGAGGAGCTGGGTGCCCGTCCCGGCCCCGTGGGCGACGGGTGGCGGGTGATGACCTCGCCGGCCGGCCTGCCGTTCTGCGTCTGCGAGGAGTCCTGGCCGCACGAGCGCCCGGGCGCGGTGACGTGCCCGGAGGGGCACCGCACCCGGCTGGTGCAGCTGTGCGTCGACGTCCCGGCCGCCCGGTACGACGCCGAGCTGGGCTTCTGGCGTGCGGCGACCGGGTGGGCCGACGAGCCGGTGTCCGCGCCCGAGTTCTCCCGGCTGGTGCACCGCTCGGAGAGCCCGCTGGCGCTCCTGGTCCAGCGACTCGGGGACGACGACGGCGGCACGCACGCACGAGCGCACCTGGACCTGGGCACCGACGACGTCGACGCCGAGGTGGTCCGGGTGCGCGCACTCGGCGCCGAGCTGCTGCGGCAGGGCGACGGGTTCGTCGCGCTGCGCGACCCGGTCGGCCTGCCGTTCTGCGTGACCGCCAACCACCCCGACCGGGGCGCCGGCTGACCGACGTGTCGCGTCGCCAGGAGTCCGCGGCGAGGTGTCAGCTCTTGCCCGGGTAGTGGATGCCGAACGGCTTGTTGGTGATGAAGAGGAAGGTGCAGTCGCCGTCGTCGGTGGCCCCGTGCTGCATGATCCCGCCCTCGGGGAACCAGACGAAGCTGCCGGGCCCGTAGTCGCCCTGGTGGGTGCGCAGCGTGCCCTCGAGCACGTAGAGCCCGTGCGCGCACGGATGGGTGTGCCAGACGTTGGTGAAGCCGGCGCGGTAGACGGTCTTGAACACCTGCATCCCGGTGTCCGGGTCGGCGATCAGTGGGATGAGTTCCAGGTCGACGCCCAGTTCGGGGATGGGAAACGCCACCCACTCGGCGGTGGTGGTGTCGACCGCGGTGATGTCGACCGGCTGCAGTTCCTGCGTCACGCGACCAGACCTCCGTCTCACCCCGGCTGCGATGGCGGGGAGGTCGATGCTGTCGGGGGCGAGGGTGGACGGCAAGAGGCCCCCGTGGCGAGGACGGGTGGCGCCCGACCTGTCTCGCTCTCGTCGGACCGGGCGTCGGAGGCACCCTCAGAACAGCAGGAACAGCAGCACCGCGTTCAGGGTCATGATCACGCCGGCGACGAGGACGGCGACCACGGTCGTGCGGCGCCGGTTGACCAGCTCGCCCATGATGTCCGGGCGCCGGGTCAGCAGCAGCAGCGGCACCAGCGCGAACGGGATCCCGAAGGACAGCACCACCTGGGACACCACCAGCGCCCGGGTCGGGTCGACCCCGAGGGCCAGGATCGCCAGGGCGGGGAGCATGGTGAGCGCCCGGCGGAGGAACAGCGGGATCCGGCGCCGCAGGAAACCGTCCATGATCACCTGGCCGGCGTAGGTGCCGACGCTCGACGAGGCGAAACCCGACGCGAGCAGGGCCAGCGCGAACAGCAGCGCGGCCGTGCTGAAGGCGCCGAACCCGTCGTAGGCACCCTCGAGCGTGTTGTCGCCCAGTGACGACCCGGCGAACAGTGCGGCCGCGACCAGGAGCATCGCCACGTTCACGAGCCCGGCCAGGCTCATCGCCGTCGTGACGTCGATCCGCTGCTCCCGCAGCGCCTTCAGCTTCTGCGTGACCGTGTGGGCCCGGACGGTCTCGGTCACCAGCGCCGAGTGCAGGTAGATCGCGTGGGGCATCACCGTGGCGCCGAGGATCCCCGCGGCCAGCACGAGGCTGCCCTCGTCGTCGAGGCGGGGTACCAGCCCGCCGGCCGCCTCGGACACGTCGATCTCCGCGCTGAGCACGAGCAGGAGGAAGGCGAAGACGATCAGGCCGAAGTAGGCGGTCACCGCGTGGATGTAGCGCCGGTCCCCCGGGGCCTGGATGGCGAGCAGCAGGAAGGCCCACGCCCCGGTGATCAGGCCGCCGGCGAACAGGTCCAGTCCGAAGAGCAGGTTCAGCGCGATCGCGCCGCCGACGATCTCGGCCAGGTCGGTCGCCATCGCGACCAACTCGGCCTGAGCCCAGAGCCCCAGGACGACTCGACGGGGGTACTGCTTCCGGCAGTTCCGCGGCAGTGACATCCCGGTGGCCAGCCCGAGCTTCGCCGACAGGCTCTGCACGAACATCGCCATGACGTTGGCCAGGACGATGACCCAGAGCAGGAGATAGCCGTACTCGGCGCCGGCTGAGAAGTTCGTCGCGAAGTTCCCGGGGTCGACGTAGGCGATCGCCGCGACGAAGGCCGGACCGAACAGCGCGATCCTGCGGCGGCGCGTGGCCCGGTCGGGCCATTGTTGTTCCAGCACGATCAACCCCCTCAGCCGAGAGGGCCATCCTGCGGAGCAACCCTGGTTGCACCCAACCCCCCAATGCGCGGGACCGTCGACAGGCGCAGCCAGAATGCCGACGGGACCGACCGAGCCACCGATCGGAGGTGGCGATCGCATGAACAGCCGCGTCGCCCACGCCCGCTCGCACGCGGGCCGGGAGCACACGCCCCCGCCGCCGCCCGAGCCCCCCGACGCCCCCTTCACCGGCCAGGCCATCCCGCCCGACGTCGAGCGCTGCCCGCACACGCATCCCCTGTGTTCCGCCATGCGGTGCCAGCAGCCGCTCCACGGCCCGGATGTCGTGTGCCACGCCGTCGGCAACCAGCCCTACTGGTCGTCCTTCTGGGAGTCGCCGGCGGCTGATCGACCCGGCGGGTGACCACGCCGCCTGCGGGCCGCGTCTCCGCTCCGCCGCCCCGGTCCGCCGGCGCCCGTGGCGCGTCGTCCACCTCCCGGGTCAGGCATGCACCGCGGCGGGCTCCGACGTGGGCGGCTCCGAGGGAGCTCCGCCGGACGGCTGCCGGGGGCTCCGCCGTCGTCGGGCAGGGACGGAGGTCCCCCGCTCGGTGCGTCCGGCGACCCTGGGACCGGTCCGGTCCGGTGCCTAACGTCCGGCGCAGCAACCGCCCGCCGAGGAGGAGCCGTGCAGGCCAGAGACGTCATGACCCGGCAGGTCGTCACCGTGGGACCGGACACGTCGGCCAAGTACGCGGCCGAGGTGATGGCAGAGCACGGCTTCGCGGCCCTGCCGGTGGTCGACGGCGAGGACCGGCTGGTCGGCATCGTCGCCGAGGCCGACGTCCTCCGCGACCGGCTGCCGGAGGACCCCCGGCTGCACCTGCGCCGCGACGGGACGGCCGGGGGCCATCCGGCCCTGCTCGTGCGGGGGGTGATGACCGGTGCCGTCCGCTCCGTCGAGGCGACCGCGGACGTCGCCGACATCGCGCGGGTGTTCGTCGACGAGCGGCTGCGCAGTGTCCCGGTCCTCGACGGCGAGCGCCTCGTGGGCATCGTCAGCCGGCGAGACCTGCTCCGGACGCTGATCCGCCCCGACGCGGAGATCCGGCACGACCTGCTGCGCCTGGTCGAGGGCTACACCGGAGAGCTCGGATCGTGGTCGGTCTCGGTCACCGACGGTGCCGCCACGATCCGGCGGACCAGCGGCGCACCGCAGCCGTCGGCCGCCGTGGAGGAGCGGGCACTCTCCGCGCTCGCCCGGACCGTCGGCGGCGTGGTCGGGATCCGGGTCCTCGCCTCCGACGGTCCCGACAGCCCAGCAGCCGTCCGGCCGGTGTCCGCGCACGCGTGAGGTGACGACGATGTCGCATCCCGCCCAGCCCCCTCCCGTGGTCGTCGGGATCGACGGCTCGGAGCCCGCCCGTGTCGCCACGACCTTCGCGATCGACGAGGCGCGCCGGCGGCGGGCGCCGCTGCGGCTGCTGCACGCGCTGTCGTGGCCGCTCGGTGGCATCGTCGCCGATCCGTCGCCCGACCCGGACCTGCGGACGATGCTCCAGGCGGGTGCGGGGACCATCCTGCGCGGGGCCGCGGCCGACGCGGCCGACGTCCTGGGAGCCGACACGGTCAGCTGGTCGGTCGTCGACGGCGACCCGGTCGCCGCGCTGCAGGCGGCCTCCGGGGAGGCGCAGCTGCTGGTCATCGGTAGCCGTGGAGTCGGTGGGATCGCCGGTCTGCTGCTCGGCTCCACGGCGAACGGCGTCGTGGGACACGCCTCCTGCCCCGTCGTGGTCCTCCCCGACCCGACGTCGGTCGTCGTCTCCCAGCGGAGCTCCGTCGTGGTCGGCGTGGAAGGTCGCGGCCGCGACGACGCCGTCCTGGCGTTCGCCTTCGCCGAGGCCGCCGCCCGCGGGACCGACCTGGTCGCCGTCCACGCGTGGCAGGACGCCGCGCTGGAGACCGCGTTCCAGTCGATGGGTCCGCTCGTCGACTGGGCCGGGGTCCTCGCCGACGAAGAACGGGTGCTCGCCGAGACGCTGGCCGGCTGGCGCGAGAAGGAACCCGACGTGGTCGTCCGCGAGGTGGTCCTGCGCGAGCGCACGGCGCGGGCCCTCGTGTCCGTCGCGCTCACCGCGCAGCTGCTGGTGGTCGGCCACCGCCACCGCGCATCCATCGCCCGGCTCGGGTCGACGACCCACGGCGTCCTGCACCGGGCCGGCTGCCCCGTCGCCGTCGTCCCCGTTCCCACCGGCAGCGCCCGGTGACCACGGCGGGCCTGCGGGTCCTGGTGACGGCCGCGAGCAGGCACGGTTCCACCCACGAGATCGCCGCAGCCCTGGCCCGGGACCTGAACGGCTGCGCCACCGGGCGCACGCTGGGCCTGGTCGCCTCGGCGGTTCCGGCCGAGAACCGCCCCGATCCCTCGATGTACCAGGCAGTGGCCCTCGGCAGCGCGGTCTACGCCGGACGTTGGCTGGAGGCAGCCCGAGACCTGGCCACGGCGCACCTGGTCGCCCTGCGCGACCGGCCTGTCTGGCTGTTCTCCAGCGGACCGATCGGAGCGCCGCCGTTCCCGCCGGACGAGCCGCACGACGCGGGGACCTTCGCCACGATGCTCGACGCAGTCGGTCACCGCGTCTTCCCCGGCCGCCTGGACAAGGGCCTGCTCTCCTTCGGCGAACGGGCCATGGTCACGGCCATGCGGGCTCCCGTCGGGGACTTCCGCGACTGGGAACTCGTCCGGAGCTGGGCCGAGGAGATCGCCGCCACACTGGCCGACCGAACGACCCCGCTCGCGGCGCCGGAGCCCCGGGGGACGTGACCGAGCGCAGGACGACGCGGCCAGGGGGCAGCCATGAGTCGGCGCGCGCCGAGGTTCCCGCGCCGGTGGGCGGACATGAGCGGGCGTCAGCGTGCGCTCCTGCTGACGCTGGGGTCCGTCCAGTTGTCCCTGGCCGCCACCGCCTGGACCGATCTGGCCCGGCGGAGCGCGTCGGAGGTGAACGGCCGCAAGGCCGTCTGGGCTGCGGTCATCGCCGTCAACTGGATCGGCCCCCTGACGTACTTCCGCTGGAGTCGCAGGCGCTGAACTGCGGCACGCCGACCGGACGACGTCCGTCACTCCCCGATGGTGCCGTCCGTCCCTCCCCCTCCAGCTGCCCAGCGGACAGCGTGGACGCATGGCGAGGAACGTGCGGGTGCTGGTCGGTCACGCCACCGCGGCCGGGTCCACCCAGGGCATCGCCGAACGGATCGCCGTCGGCCTGGCCGACGTCGCCGATGTCGCCGTCCACCCGCTCGGGCCGGACGTGGACCCGACCGGGTTCGACGCCTTCGTGATCGGCAGCGCGGTCCACGACCAGGCCTGGCTGCCGGCCGCGTCGGACTTCCTCCGCAGCGGGCGGGCAGTCCTCGCCGACCGGCCGTTCTGGTGCTTCAGCGTGGCCGGCGCGGCACCCCGCGGCCCGATCAGCCGGGTCGTCGTCGGGATGGAGGTCCGGAAGATCGAGACGGCCTTCCCCGCAGGTCTGCGTCCCCGGGAGCACCGGGTCTTCGCCGGGATCGTCGCCATGGAGGGCCTCCCGCTGTGGGGCAAGCTCTTCTGGCGCGCGCTCGGTGGCAGCCCTGGCGACCATCGGGACTGGCCGGTGATCGACTCCTGGACCGACGACATCGCAGCCGCGCTCGGCGAGCTGCGCCGCGACCGGAGCGGGTCACCGGCCGACCCTCCGACCGCACGGTGACCCGAGGCTCGAACGCTCGGAACCCAGCCCCCGCCACGACCACCGACGAGCGAGGTCGCCGATGTCCGCGTCCACCTCCGAGCGGGCCACCGCCGGCGCCCGCCCGCCGCGGGCCTTCGTCCGCGGAGTGGTCGCCGCCGGGCTCCCGACCGGCCCGGTGTCCGTCGACGCGGTGACCGAGGCCGACCTCGACGGGCTGCCACCGGCGGCCGTCCGCTACCTGCGGGCGATGGGCGTCGTCGGGCGTCCACGGACCTGGTCGCTGCGGGCGCACTTCGCCGGCCGGTTCCGCCGCGGGCCTGATCAGGCCTGGATGCCGTGCGACGCATGGCAGTACAACTCCGCCGTCGAGGTCGCCCGCCTGTACCGGATACGGCTGGTGATGGGGAGGGTCGTCCCGATGTGGGGCTGGGACACCTACCGCGGCGGTTCCGGTCGGATGCGCGGCAAGGTCCTGGACCTGGTGACCGTCGCCGACGGTTCCGGACCCGAGTTCGACATCGGCGAGCTGACGACCTGGCTCGACGATGCGCTGCTGCTGGCACCGGGCATGCTCCTCGGCACCCGCACCACCTGGGAGGCGGCCGGCGACGACGGCTTTCGCGTCTCCCTGGCCGACGCCGGGCACACGGTGGGCGCTGAGGTGTTCCTGGACGCCGACGGCCGCCCGAGGGACGTCCGCACCGAGGACCGCTGGGCCGACCTGCCCGGCGGGCTCACCCGCGCGCCCTGGAGCACGCCCGTGCAGGGGTGGACCGCCGTCGACGGACTCCCCCGGATGACCGGCGGAGCGGCCGTCTGGCACCTGCCCGACGGCGAGTTCCGCTACGGCGAGATGACCCTGGTCGACCTCCGGCTGGACGTCCCCCCGGGACGGTGAGTCCCCTGCTCCGCTGCTGACCGCTGGTGCCGGTGCACTCGGCCTGCGGACCCGCCACGCCCGCCGCGACCGGTTCCCGCACCGAGTCCCCCCAGCTGGATCTCCGCATCCCGCCGCTTCCCGCCGAGCCGGTGACCGGGCGTGGGGATCCCCGGGCGGTACGGTTCGCGGGTCATGATCCGCAGCACGCCCCGCCGCGTCGCCGCCGTCGTCGCCGTCGTCATCCTCGCGGTCGCGGCGGTGCTGGCGGTGCTCGCGGGGCAGGTGAACGCCCGCGCCGAGGCCGACTCCCTGCAGCGGCAGGTCGCCCAGGCCGGCACGGTGCTGACCACGCAGATTGCCGTGCTCACCACGCAGTTGGCCGACGCCGGGCAGGTCGCCACCGCCACCAACGCGAATCCCGGCGCCTTCCAGCGGTTCGCCGCCGCCCGGATCTCCGGTGCCAACGGCATGTCGCTGTCGTTGTGGCGGATCGGCGACGGCGGGCAGGCCGAGCAGGTGGCGTTGCAGGGGCCGGACCCCGTCGGCCCCGACGGCGAGGAGTTCGCCGCGTTCCTCGCCGGCGTGCCCGAGGACGGCACGCTGGCGGTCACCGGCATCCTGCCCGGCGAGCCGGCCCGGCTGGGCTACGCGCTGCGCCCGGTCGGCGACGCCGGGCTGGTCGTCTACGCCGAGTCGCTGCTCCCGCCCGACCGGCGCGTCCAGGTACCGCCCGGCGAGGCGTTCGGCGGTCTGGACTTCGCGGTCTACCTGGGCCGGAGCACGGCCACCGATCAGCTCCTGTACTCCACCGGCCCGGTTCCGATCGGCGGGTACACCGCCCGCACCACGGTGCCGTTCGGCAACACCTCCATCACCGTCGTCGGCGCGTCCCCGACCAGCCTGACCGGTGATCTGTCCTCGGCGCTGCCCTGGATCGTGGTCGGAGTCGGACTCCTCCTCGCCGTGGCCGCAGCCGCGGCCGCGGCCACCATGTCCCGGCGGCGGGCCGAGGCCGAGCGGCTGGCGGCGGACAACGACCGGCTCTACCGGCAGCAGCGGAGCATCGCAGCGACCCTGCAGCACGCACTGCTGCCCGAGGTCCCCACGATCGACGGCATGGAGGTCGCCGCCCGCTACGTCGCCGGCGTCGACGAGCTGGAGGTCGGCGGTGACTGGTACGACGTCCTCCCCCGCGGGACCGGGCGCTGCGTGTTCGTCGTCGGCGACATCTCCGGCCGCGGCCTCCCGGCGGCCACCACGATGGCCGAGCTGCGCTTCGCGGCGCGCGCCTACCTCACCCAGGGCGACGACATCGACGTCGTGCTGGCCAAGCTGCGCCGGCTGCTCGACGTGGCGGCCGACCGCCAGTTCGCCACCGTGCTGCTCGGCGAGCTGGACGCGAGCGCCGGTCGGCTGACCGTGGTCTCCGCCGGCCACTTCCCGCCCGTGCTGCTCACCGACGGTCGCGCCCTGTTGCTGGAGGTGCCCGTCGCCCCGCCGATCGGCGTGAGCGGATCGACCCCGCTGCCGGTCTCCGAGTTCCGGATACCGCGCGCCGGCACGCTGCTGGCGTTCACCGACGGCCTGGTCGAGCGCCGCGACGAGGTCATCGACGCGGGCCTGGACCGGCTGCGCGCGGCCAGCGCCGGAGCCGTCGACGGGCGGCCGCTGCCACAGGCCCTCGACGCCCTGATGCGGGCGCTCGCCGTCGACGGTGGGAGGGACGACACCGTGCTGCTGGGCATGCGATGGACGACATGACCGACGGGCCCCGGGCCCGGCTGGACGTGGTGGAGTCCGCCGACGGCGCGCCGCTGCTGGTCCGCCTGGGCGGCGAGCTGGACCTCGCCGGTGCGGCCGACATCGGCCCGGACCTCGACGACCTGCTGCGCCGGGACGCCCAGCCCCTGCGCATCGACGCGACCGAGCTGACCTTCGCCGACTCCTCCGGTGTGGCGGTGTTGCTGCGCATCGCCGACCACTTCTCCCCCGTCGAGATCGTCCACGCGACCTCCGTGGTCCGGCGGGTGGTGGAGGTCCTCGGCCTCGCCGCCCGGCTCGGCCTGCGCGAGGAGGCCTGAGCATGGCCAGGCGCAGCTTCCCGGCACTGGCCGTCTCGGTGCCCGACGCCCGGCGGTTCGTCTCCGACCTCGTCGCCGACCTGCCCGACCACGTCGGTCAGACGGCGGCGCTGCTCGTCTCCGAGCTGGCCGGCAACGCCGTCCGCCACGCCGACGGCCCCGAGATCGTCGTCGCCGTCGAGCACGCCGACGGCCGGCTACGGGTCGGCGTGACCGACACCGGACGGGAGCAGCCGGTCCTGCGCTCCTTGACGGTGACCGACGCGCACCGCCGCGGGCTGCAGGTGGTCGCGGCCTTCGCCGACCGGTGGGGCGCCCGCCGCAGCCGGGCCACCGGCGCCAAGACCGTGTGGTTCGAGCTGACCGTCCCCCGACGACGTCCGGAACCGGTACCCGTGCCGTCGCGATCCCGGCCTGATCGGTGACCGACCCCCTGAGCTCGCTGTTGCGGGCGGCGCACCTGCTCTCCCCGGCCAACCTGGCCGCGACCGTCGCCGCCCACGGCCGCGCGATGGGGATCGCGGAGACGGTGTTGTACCTGGCCGACTACGAGCAGGTCACCCTGCTGCCGCTGCCCGGTGACGGGGTGCCCGAGCGGCAGGAGCTGCTCATCGAGGGGACGATGGCCGGCCGGGCGTTCCGCCGGGTCGAGCCGGTGACCGGCGCCGCCGACGGCGGGGTGCGGCTGTGGGTGCCGCTGCTCAACGGCGTCGAGCGCCTCGGCGTGGTCGAGGTGACCCTCGACGAGGCTCCTGACGAGGTGTTCGAGGCGCGGATCCGGGCCTTCATCAGCCTGGTCGCCGAGCTGGTGGTGATCAACGACGCCTACAGCGACGTCTTCGCGCGGCTGCGGCGCCGCAAGACCCTGA
This sequence comes from Geodermatophilus sp. CPCC 205761, assembly GCF_051383655.1. Taxonomy (NCBI): domain Bacteria; kingdom Bacillati; phylum Actinomycetota; class Actinomycetes; order Geodermatophilales; family Geodermatophilaceae; genus Geodermatophilus; species Geodermatophilus sp. CPCC 205761. Next base: position 67,373 of record NZ_JALPKQ010000016.1, on the reverse strand, counting down.
GCCTGGCCGCGGAGATGCAGTGGGAGCTGCTCCCGCCGCTGACCTTCGGCACCGAGCGCGTGGTCATCACCGGCGGCCTGGAGCCGGCCTACGACGTCGGCGGGGACAGCTTCGACTACGCGGTCAACGGCGACATCGCCGACCTGCTGGTCATCGACTCCGTCGGGCACGGGCTGCCGGCGGCGCTGCTGGCCAGCGTCGCCATCAGCGCCTACCGGCACGCCCGCCGCAACCTGCTCGGTCTGCCCGACATCGCGGTGGAGATCAACGCCGCGATCGCCGGGCAGTTCCCCGGCAGCCAGTTCGCCACCGCGGTCATCGCCCGCCTGGACCTGGCCACCGGCCGGCTGCAGTGGATCAACGCCGGCCACCCCGACCCGCTGATCCTGCGCGGCACCGCCCTGGTGGCCCTGCCACGGTGCCCACCCTCCCGGCCGCTGGGACTGCAGGACGCCAAGCCGGCCGCCGGCGAGATCCGGCTGGAGCCGGGCGACCGGCTGCTGCTCTACACCGACGGGATCACCGAGGCCCGCTCTCCGACCGGGGAGTTCTTCGGCGAGCAGCGGCTGGCCGATTTCATCAGCTCTGCCCTCGCCGCGGGTGACCCGGCCCCGGAGACGGTGCGGCGGCTGATGCGGCGGGTGCTGGCGCACCAGGCCGACCAGCTGCAGGACGACGCGAGCATCGTCGTCCTGGAGTGGCTGACCGGTGAGGAGCAGCAGCTCCAGCTGTAGAACCGGCGCGGCCCAGCGGTCCGGAGCGATGATGTCGGTCCCACGTCTGCTCGGGGAGGGAACCGCGATGGCCGGCGCGCCCGAGGACCCGGACGCCCCGGAGGCGCGCGGCGGCGCGGCCATGGTGGTCCCGGCCGCGACCAGTCGCAGTCCTCGCGGGTCACTGGACCGGCGCAGGATCCTGGGAGCTGCGGTGGAGTTCATCGACGAGCACGGCATCGACGCGCTGACGATGCGCCGGCTGGGCGCCCAGCTCGGTGTCGAGGCGATGGCGCTGTACCGCTACGTCCCCAGTCGCGAGCAGCTGCTCGACGGCGTCGTGGAGACCGTGGTCGACGAGCTCTACGGCGACCCCGACGTCCACATGCAGGCCACGCACGGGTGGCAGGACTACCTGCAGCGCCTGGCGCACGGCGTCCGCCGCATCGCCCTCGCGCACCCCGCCGTCTTCCCGCTCGTGGCGACCCGGCCGCCGGCCGCCCCGTGGGTGCGTCCCCCGCTGCGCAGCCTGCGCTGGGTGGAGTCCTTCCTGGAGACCCTGACCGGCAGCGGCTTCTCGGACGAGACCGCGGTGGCGGCCTACCGGGCCTACACCAGCTTCCTGCTCGGCCACCTGCTGCTGGAGATCTCCCAGCGCGGGGTCCCCATCAGCTCGCGGGACGACACCGACCCCGCCGACGCACCCCACACCGACCTCGGCCGGTACCCCTCCGTGGTCCGCCTGGAGCCGCTGCTGAGCCAGGACGAGTCCGCCGCGGAGTTCGAGGAGTCCCTGGAGAACCTGCTGGACCGCCTCGGCCGGCTGCGCCGGGAGGCCCGGCGCGGCTGACGTGCGGGTCCCCCAGCGCCCGGTCGACGGGCCCGACGGCACCGGCCGCCGCTGACCCCGCCGGGCGGGCCCGAGGTCGCCATCGACCTCGGGTCCCGTCCCGGTCCTCCGCCCCGATCCTGACGAGTCCTTGACGCGCGGGACGGCTCGTCGACCCCGGATCCGGTCGATCATGGACGGCGTGACCCGTGGAACCCTGCGCATCTACCTCGGCGCCGCTCCGGGCGCCGGGCAGACCGTCGCGATGCTCGACGAGGCGCACCGGCGTCACTCCCGCGGTAGCGACGTCGTCGTCGGGCTGGTGGAGACGCACGGTCGGCGGCGCACCGCCGCCCAGCTCGAGGGGCTCGAGGTGCTGCCGCGCCGCGAGGTCACCCACGGCGGCGTCACCCTGACCGGACTCGACGTCGAGGCAGTGCTCGCGCGGCGACCCGAGGTCGTCGTGGTCGACGAGCTGGCGCACACGAACGCCCCAGGCTCCGAGCACCCCGCGCGCTGGCAGGACGTCGACGAGCTCCTGGCCGCCGGCATCCACGTGCTGTCCACGGTCGACATCCAGCACCTGGAGAGCCTCGGCGACCTCGTCCGGCAGATGGCCGGCACCGAGCACCGGGAGACCGTGCCCGACGCCGTGGTCCGCGGGGCCGACCGGATCGAGCTGGTGGTCACGACTCCCGAGGCGCAGCGCGAACCGGCGCTGCTCCGGCCGGAGGACCGGGTCGGCGAGGGCCTGCGACGGTACCGGGCCGAGCACCACGTCGACCACGTCCGGGGAACGCGGGAGCGGGTGGTGGTCGCGCTGACCGGCGGCGCGGAGGGCGAGACGCTGATCCGCCGCGCCGCCCGGGTGGCCCAGCGCTCCGGCGGCGACCTGCTCGCCGTCCACGTGCTGGCCTCCGACGGGCTCACCGGCGCGTCCCCCACCGCGCTGCGCGCCCAGCGCGAGCTCGTGGAGAGCCTGGGCGGCAGCAACCACCAGGTCGTCGGGGACGACGTCCCCGCGGCGCTGCTGGAGTTCGCCCGCAGCGTGGACGCCACCCGTCTGGTGCTCGGCACCAGCCGTCGCTCCCGGTGGGCCCGCGCGCTGCGCAGCGGCATCGGCGCCCAGGTGATCGCCGACTCCGGCGACATCGACGTGCACATCGTCACCCACTCCGCGGCGGGCTCGCGGGGTTGGCGGCTGCCGCCGCTGACCGGCTCCCTCACGCCCCGCCGCCGCTGGCTCGGCCTCACCGTTGCGCTGGCAGGCGTGGTCGTGGTGACGGTGGCCTGCCTCGCGGCCGGTGCCGCCGTGTCGCTGTCGGTCGTCCTGCTCGCCTTCCTGCTGCTCGTCCTCGCCGTCGCCCTGGTCGGCGGGCTGTGGCCGGCGGTGGCCGCGGCGGTGCTGGGCGGGCTGGCGGAGAACTGGTTCTTCGTCGCTCCGACCGGGCAGCTGGACGTGCACCAGGCCGACGACGTGGTGGCCCTGGTGGGCGGGTTGATCGTCGCGGTCACCGTGGCCACCGTCGTGGACCGGTCGGCGCGGCGGGCGACCGTCGCCGCGCGCTCCCAGGCCGAGACGGCGATGCTGGCATCCCTGTCGCGGTCGGTCCTGGCGGGCGACCGTGGGCTCCCCCGCCTGCTCGAGCAGATCCGCGAGGCGTTCGGGCTCACGACGGTGGAGATGGTCGAGCGGACTCCCGACGGCGACCGCGTCGTCGGCGCGTGCGGCCAGACCGGCGGCGGCGCTCCCGGCGACTCGGTCGAGGACGTGACCGTCACCGACTCCCTGGTCCTCCGGCTGACCGGCCGGTGTCTCCCCGCCAGCGACCGGCGGGTACTGGTCGCCTTCGCCGAGCAGGCCGCCGTGGCACTCCAGCAGGGCCGGCTGGCGGCCCAGGCCGCCGAGGCCGACCGGCTGGCCGCCGGCAACAGCATGCGCACCGCCCTGCTCGCCGCCGTCAGCCACGACCTGCGCACCCCGCTGGCCGGGATCAAGGCCGCCGCGTCGGCCCTGCGCTCCGACGACCTCGACCTCGACGACGCCGACCGGGCCGAGCTCGAGGCGACGATCGACGAGTCGGCCGACCGGCTCACCGACCTGATCGACAACCTGCTGGACATGAGCCGCCTGCAGGCCGGCGTGGTCAGTCCGGCGCTGAGCCCCTCCGACGTCCCGGCCGTCGTGGACCACGCACTGCGCGGGCTGGACGGAGGAGACCTCGCGCGCATCGAGCGGGACTGGCCGGACGACCTGCCACCCGTCCCGGCCGATCCCGGCCTCCTCGAGCGGGTGGTCGCCAACCTCGTCAGCAACGCGCTGCGTCACGCCCCCACCGGCCCGGTCACCGTGACCGCCGGCGCCCTGGACGACCGGCTCGAACTCCGGGTCGTCGACCGCGGACCCGGCGTCCCCCCGGCCGACCGCGCCCGGGTGTTCGCGCCGTTCCAGCGGCTGGGCGACGCCCCCGCCGGGCAGGGCGTCGGGCTCGGACTGGCGGTGGCGCGCGGCCTGACCGAGGCGATGGACGGCACCCTGACCGCAGAGGACACCCCGGGCGGTGGTCTGACGATGGTCGTGGCCCTGCGGGCGGCCGCCGTCCCGACCCCGTCGGGACCCGTGGCTGCGCCGTGAGCCGAGTCCTGGTCGTCGACGACGACCCGCAGCTGACCCGGGCGTTGCGGATCACCCTCCGCGCCTCCGGCTACGAGGTGGTCACCGCCCCCGACGGGCGTGCGGCGCTGAGTGAGGTCGCCGCGCGCCACCCCGACCTCGTCGTCCTGGATCTGGGCCTGCCGGATCTGGACGGCACCGAGGTCCTCGCGGGGCTGCGGCCCTGGTTCACCGGCCCGGTGCTCGTGCTGTCGGCGCGGGTCGACAGCCGGGACAAGGTCGGCGCGCTGGACGCCGGTGCCGACGACTACGTCTCCAAGCCGTTCGACATGGGCGAGCTGCTGGCCCGGCTCCGGGCGTTGCAGCGCCGCGGCGCTCCGGAGCCGGAGGCCTCGGTGGTGCGTTCCGGTGCCTTCACCGTCGACCTGTCCGCCAAGCAGGTGACCGTGGACGGCGCCGTCGTCCGGCTCACCCCCACCGAGTGGGGCCTGCTGTCCGAGCTCGCGCGCGCGCCGGGCCGGCTGGTCAGCCAGCGGCAGCTGCTGCAGGCGGTGTGGGGACCGGCCTACGCGAAGGAGACCCACTACCTGCGGGTCTACATGGGGCAGCTGCGCCGCAAGCTGGAACCGGACCCGACGCGGCCCCGCCACCTGCTCACCGAGCCCGGGATGGGCTACCGCTTCCGTCCCTGAGCGGGCCTCCGGTCAGCCGACGTGCACCCGCGGACGGCGCGCGCGATCCGGCTCGGCCTCCCGGAGCACCTCTCGGGTCACCGGGGCGACCTCCCCCGCGCCGGTGAAGACGAACCGCAGCAGGTTGACGAGGGGGTTGCCCTCCGTCCACTCGAAGTACACGTGCGGGACGCGCTTCGTCTCGTCCCGGACGTGCAGCAGCAGTGCCGCCAGCGCGTTCGCGACGCTGGAGCTCTGCATCCGCAGCACCCGGTACCTCTCGTGGACGACCTCGCCCCGGACGTCGAGCGCCGTCGCGAAGTCCGAGGGGTCGGTCAGCGTGACCTCGACGAAGATGATGTCGTCGTCGGTCAGGTCGTTGTCGGCCTGGATCTGCCGCAGCTTGTCCAGGTACTCGGCCGCGTCGAGAGCGTCCGGCTCGTTGGCCACGAGGCGGATCTTGCGCCGCGAGCAGTCGCGGACGAACAGCTCCGCCTGCGGGTCCAGACGGACCTCCGTCACCCGCAGTTCCAGGGACCGGGTCAGCCGGGAGACGAGGGAGACCAGGACGATGGCGGCGATGAAGCAGGCGGCGATCTTCACGCCGTCGGGGCGCTCGACGACGTTGACCGCCGTGGTGTACACGAAGATCGCGGCGATTCCGGCGAACGCGACGGTCAGCCGCCGCTGGCCCGCCTGGTGCGCGGCGAGGGTGACCGCGACCGCGGCCGAGGTGATCAGCGCCAGGACACCGGTGGCGTAGGCGCCGCCCTGCGCGTCGACGTCGGCGTCGAAGACCCAGGTCACCACGAAGGCCACCGCCGTCAGGACCAGCACCAGCGGGCGCACCGCGTGCGCCCAGTCCGGCGCCATGCCGTAGCGCGGCAGGTACCGCGGGATCAGGTTCAGCATGCCGGCCATCGCCGATGCGCCGGCGAACCACAGGATGGCGATCGTGATCCCGTCGTAGGCCGTGCCGAAGCCGTCGCCGAGGAGTTCGTGCGCGACGTAGGCCAGCGCGCGGCCGTTGGCCTCCCCACCCGGCGCGAACTCCTCCTCCGGGATCAGCAGGGTCGTGACCAGGCTGCTGACGACCAGGAAGATGCTCATGATCACGGCCGCCGTCGTCAGCAGCCGCTGGGCGCCCCGGATCCGGCCGAGCGGGCGCTGCTCGGTGTCACCCGGCTCGCCCTGGATGTGCGGCATGACCGCCACCCCGGTCTCGAAGCCGGACAGGCCCAGTGCCAGCGCGGGGAACACCAGCAGCGCGGCCGCCACCATCGTCGCCGGGCCGCCGTGCTGGGTGGTCAGCGCGCTCCACCAGTCGGTGACCAGGACCGGTGCCGTGGCCACCTGCCACAGACCCGCGACGGCCACGACGAGGTTCAGCGCGAGGTAGACCGCGACCACGCCGACGGCCACCCCGATCGCCTCGGTGAACCCCTTGAGGAACACCGCCCCGAGCAACGCGAGCAGCCCCAGGGTGATCGCCACCTCGTGCCCGCGCCAGGAGGACGGCACGTGCGGGTTCTCCACGATGTGCGCCGTCGCGTCGGCGGCCGACAGGGTCATCGTGACGATCCAGGAGGTGGCGGCGAAGCCGAGCAGCACCAGGACGAAGAGCTTGCCCTTCCAGGACGGCAGCAGCCGCTCGAGCATCGCGACCGACCCCTCGCCGCGGGGACTCTCCTCGGCCACCCGCCGGTAGACCGGCAGGGCGCCGAAGAGGGTCAGCGCGACCAGCACGAGGGTGGCGATCGGCGAGAGCAGGCCGGCCGCGAGCGCGGCGATGCCGGGCTGGTAGCCGAGGGTGGAGAAGTAGTCGACGCCGGTGAGGCACATGACCTGCCACCACCGGTGCGTCGTGTGCGTCGCCGCGGGGTGGGCGTGCGGTCCGGGGATCCCCCGACGCTTCCGCGGCCGGCCCTGCAGGAGCCAGTCGCGCAACGGCGACGTCGTCTGCGCCGGGGCGTGGGTGTCGGTCGAGGTGGCCACCTTCACTCCCGTCCCCGTCGGAGTGGGCACCGGACTCGGGTCGGTCCGACGGTACGGCCGGCGAACGGCCCGGGACGTCGATCGACCGGGTCGCGGGCGTAAGGATTCCGTCAAGATCGCGCAGGGCGCGGGAGCGTGTCCGCTGACGTGCAGGGGGTGCGCCGTCCACGGTCGGCACGCGTGCCGTGTTTGACGAGCGTCGGACGGCGGCGGGGTCCGCTGCCTAGGGTGGCGGCGTGATCGTCCTCTTCGGCTTCGGCACCAAGCAGCAGGACCTGGGCCCCGGGGAGGTCCGCACCTGCCCGCACTGCGGCAACACCACGCAGTGGTCGCGGGTGCGCCAGTTCAAGCAGTTCACGGTGTTCTTCGTGCCCATCGCCCGGTGGGGACGCCGTCAGCTCGAGGTCTGCGGCATCTGCGGCACGGCCGCGCGGATCTGAGCACCGTCGTCCGGAGTCCGGGCCGTCCCGGCGCGGGCACAGGAACTCGGCAGGCGCACCGGCCGCGCCGACTCAGGGCCTGACCGGGCTCCGGTCCTCCGTCGCCTGCCCGGGGCGCGTGGGGACCACGAGCCGGTCATCCGCCCGGCGCCGGCCGGCCCACCAGCCGTAGCCACCGCTCCCGACGACGGTGAGGAGGACGGCCACGTAGACCCACAGCCACGGGTCGTCGGCGCTCACCTCGGTCCGGTAGCGGAGCAGCACGAGCAGCTCCAGGACCCCGAAGACGGCGTAGGCCACCGCGGGGATGACCAGTCTGGTCAGGTCGCGCTCCCGGATGGTCAGCGCGGCGGCGACCCCGAAGGCCATCAACCACGAACCGACCACCTGGCCGCTCAGCGTCCCCAGCTCCCACGGCCAGAAGCCCGTCATGTCGTCGAGCGTGTGGTGGACCGTCGCACCGCCCAGGTAGAGGACCACCCCGACCCCGGCCATGGTCGCGCCCTGCACGGCGAGCAGCACCACCAGCCAGGCCGGCATGGGGCGGTGGACCGGTTCGGCCGGGCCGCGGCGGAGCTCGTGCCCGAGAACGACGGCGAGGCAGGCGCCGGGGACGACGAGGTAGACGACGAGCCAGAACCAGGCCGCGAACCGCGCGGAGGCCCCGACGGCGAACAGCTGGAGGCCGTGGTTGTGGACGATCGTCGCAACGAGGGCGAGGACGGTGTACACGGTCACCGTGAGGACGGGGACCCGGATCCGGCTCCATCGCCGCTCCCGGAGGGAGAGCAGCGAGAGGACGAAGCCCGCGGCGAACGCGGCTCCGAGGAAGGCCGCCGTGAGCTCCGTGGAGATGCGCCAGGCGAAGTCGTCGTGCGCCCTCGACGCCCCGACGAGCAAGCCGAGTACGGCGAGCAGCGTGAGGCCGGTGAACGCGATCAGCAGCAGACGGCAGCCGACCCGGACCTCGTCCTCCGGAGCCCGCCCCTCAGGCGCCGCTGAGCCCCGCACGTCGGGTTCTCGTGGACTCATCGCTGCGCCCGCCTTCGACGACCCGATCCCCGCAACGACCCGGCGACGGCCCGCTGCTCGGTCCGGCGCTCGTGTACAGGCTCGTCCTCGGCCGCGGCCCGGGCAAGAGGCAGGACCGGTCCTCCTCGGGGTCGCCGCAGGGACGCAGCTGAGGTCGATGCCGGTGACCGGTTGCCGCAGAGTGCACCTGCGCCCGCCGGCCTGACGCAGTCAGTGCTGCACCCAGCCGCCTCGCGACGGTGGAGGGCGCCCCACTTCGCCGGAGCGGACGAAGCGGGGCGCCCTTCAGCGATGCGGCGTCGGTCAGGCGATGGAGCGCACGTTGGACAGGTCGGCGGTCGACCGACGGTTCGCCGCGGCGTCGGTGTCGACGATGGCGCGCAGGAACAGACCGCCCTGCAACTTGACCAGCCGCGAGGCCAACGTCACCAGGTAGTGAACGCCCACCCGAGGGTCGAGCACGGTGCGCGGCGTGACATCGAACGCCGCCTGCTTGACCCTGGCCGCCAGCTCGGCGGTGCTGGGCTGGTGGAGCCAGGCCGGACCGGACGGGCCCTGCGAGCCCTGGACGCCGGGGAGACCGACCGGACCGGCGGGACCGGCCGGGCCCTGCACGCCCTGCAGGCCCTGCAGGCCCTGCAGGCCGCGGACACCCGCTGCGCCCTGCTCGCCGCGCTGGCCCTGCTCGCCCTGCGCACCGGGCAAGCCCTTCTCGCCCTGTTCGCCGGTCTCGCCGATCACACCGCGCTGACCCGGCGCGCCCTGCAGGCCGTGCTCACCCTGCGGTCCGTGCTCACCTCGCTCGCCGGCCACACCCCGCGGGCCGGTCTCGCCGCGCAGCCCGGGGAGGCCCTGCGGGCCCTCCTGGCCCTGCTCGCCGGGGCGACCGGTGGAGCCGGGCAGACCCTGCTCGCCCTGCGGACCGGTCTCGCCCTCGGGCCCCTGGCCGCCCTGCGGGCCCTCGTCGCCTCGCGCGCCGACCGGTCCCTGGAGACCGCCCTCGCCCATCGGACCCACAGGACCGGTCGGGCCCTGCTCACCCTTGTCGCCTCGCTCGCCGACCGGACCGCTGGGGCCCTGCTGACCCTTGTCGCCCTGCTCACCGACCGGACCGGTGGGGCCCTGCGCGCCCTTCTCGCCTCGGTCACCGGCGGGGCCGGCCGGACCCTGGGGACCCTTGTCACCGATCTCACCGGCGGGGCCGACCGGGCCGGTCGGGCCCTTTCCGCCGCGGTCACCCTCCTCGACCGTGACGTCGACGGGAACTGCAACGGTCTCGGTCTCGCTGGACTTGGTCTTGTTCGATTGCGCCATGGCGGAGCAGGCCTCTCATAGGGGCGGTCATGTGGTGGGCGGCGTCGGTGGGTTCGGCACCCGAGGGCCGGGATCCGTTCAGCCCCCGTAGAGGACGGGCTGGAGCCGGCCCAGCCGGCATTGGATGGGGTCCGGCCCGAAGACCCAACCGACGTCTGGGTGCCCCGTGCCGACGGCGGTAAGCGTCCGGCTCACCGTGAGACCGGCCACAACCACGGCCGAAGGAGGCCGACACCAACGGCGGCTCCCTCGGCGGGGAGCTCGTCCTCGACCTCGCCCGTCCGACACGCCCGGGCCGACGGCGGCCCTCCCCCGGAGCGACCAGGAACAACCGCCGGGAGGACCCTGACCGGCGTGCCCGACTCCCCCCGAGCCGTGCCGAGACAGAGAGGGCGGACTCGATGAACGCATCCCGACCGCAGGCCCGACCGGCCACGGCCGCGGACCGGGCGCGCGTGGCAGCCGTCCTGGCCGGAGCCTTCGCCGACGACCCCGTCGTCACCTACCTGTTCCCCCCGGGCGTGCGTCGGCGGGAGGAACGGCTGGCACGGTTCTTCGCCCTGGAGCTCCCCCGCAGCGAACGCCTCGGAGGGAGTTGGATGTCGGCCGACGGCGACGGGGCCGCGATCTGGTACCCGCCGGGCGGCTGGCGGCCCAGCACCACGGAGACGCTCCGGCAGACGCCTGCGGCGCTGCGTGTCTTCGGCCGGAGGATCGGCCTCGCGTCGCGGGCGCAGTCCGTGATGCAGGAACACCATCCCGTGCAGCCCCACTGGTACCTCTACTACCTGGGGACGGAACCGGAGAAGCAGGGCACCGGGATCGGCGCCGCGGTGATGCGCCCGGTACTCGACCTCTGCGACAGCCGGCGCCTGCCCGCCTATCTGGAGGCATCGAGTCCCCGCAACCGCGCGTTGTACCGGCGCCACGGCTTCCACGAGTTGGAGCAGCTGGTCCTGCCCGCGAACGGACCCACGGTGTACCCGATGTGGCGGGAGCCGCAGTGAGCACGGGACACGGGCAGGCCCCGGCGGGATGCCACGGTGTCCGGCGGGCACGCGCGTAGCGTGGGGTTGCCGATCCCTCCTCGTTCACTGCCTCCCATGGCAGCGCCGGGACCGACTCACCACTACCCCGCCGCGCTGCGGTGGAGTCAGGCCGTTTCCGCCATGACCTCCTCCACGATCCCGATGACGACCTCTACCGACGTCCGAGCCCGCGAGCAGGCATCGCTGCGCGACGACGCCGCGCAGGCCATGACCACCGAGGCGTGCGACGTGTGCCCACACCCGCGTGCGGACCATGACGCGATCGCTGCGCGGTTCTGCTCGGCGACGGGCACCGGTGCGATCGCCAGGGGTTGCGTCTGCCGGTCCTGACCGCGCTCCGGCCCCCACGGCGGCGGTCGACGTCGGTGGCTCCGTCAGGGAGCGGTCCGTTGCCCATCGCACTGCACAGGCAAGGGACGCTCGGGCGACACGCCCGCCGCGACCCGCGGACCATCGCAGGATCGCTGCGCAGCCGTAGCACCGGCGTCATGCGACGAGCCGACGCTGTGGGCATGACGGCCAGCCTGTACGTGACCGGCACCCACGTCGCGTCGGTCGAGCGCGACCCGCTCCGGGACGGCCGGGACCTGCGCCGCGCGGTGACGTTGGCCCACGCGGTCGCCCGGCCCGTCGTCGACGGGCTCGCCTCGTCGGTCTGCGGCGTCCTGGTCACCGCGATCGCCGACATGGACTGGCACAACGCCTGGGCCATCTCCCGCTGTGCGGAGTGCCGGCGCATCGCGGGGTGGACCTGACCCGACGACCGTGGGCCACCCGCGGCCCCCGGACTCACCCCGAGTCGGACATCGCGTCCGAGTCCTGCCGGTCTGCCGGCACCTCGTCACCCTCGGCCGGGCCGGCCGCGTCCGCGTCCAGGAGCTGCGCATGGGTGACCGTCGTGTCCCAGCGGTGCCCACACGTGGCGTCGAGGCACTTCCACTGGTCGATCAGGGCCAGCTGCGCCATGTCGGCCCGCCAGAGGTGGTGGACGCGCGGGGAGGCGCACTCGGGGCACCGGATCACGGCGGCACTCACCGATCCGCCCCCGACGGGGACGGGGGCGGACCGGCCGCCACCCGCGCGGCCCCGCCCACGGTCGGCTCGGGCGCGACCGGGGGCCGGAACCGGAGCCCCCTCGCCCCGCGCCGGGCGACGTCCGCGGCGGTCAGCCGGCAGCCGCCGGGGCAGTCGACGGCGACCAGGGTGCCGTCGCGCCAGCGGGCAGATGCGGACAGGCCGCACCTCGGACAGGTCTCCCAGGTGACGCGCTCGCCGCCACTCATGCGGTCCTCTTCCTGGCCGCCGCGCTCGAAGGCCGGAGAGAAGGAGCCGGACCGCCGCTATGAGTCCTCGAGGCTCCCTGATCGGCGCCGGGAATACCCACCACACCCCGCGACAACCACGCAACGCGCAGCAACTCCTCGGGGTGCCGGCTCACTGGCGGCCCCGCAGCGGACGACGTCCACGGGGACGACGCTCCCCGTCGACGGCCGCCCGGCTGCCGCTCACGCGCCTGCCGGCACCAGCTCGTACTCGGCGAGGTCGAGGTCGGCGGTGCGCTTGCGGTAGTCCTCGACGCTGCCGGACCAGTTGTTGGTGATGCGGCCGTCCGGCGTCTTGTACCAGCTGTTGCAGTTGCCGGCGAAGGAGCTGCCGCGGAGCTCGTCCTGCAGCTGCGCGTTGTAGTGCTCGAGCACCTCGGGCTTCAGGTCCAGCGCGGCGCCCTTCTGCCGGCCGGCCTCGAGGGCCTTGAGGACGTAGTCGAACTGGCACTCGAGCATGGCGATGATCGAGTTGTGGCCGAGGTTGGTGTTCGGCCCGTACAGGATGAAGAGGTTGGGGAACCCCGACACCGTCATGCCGAGGTACGCCTCGGGCGACTCGCGCCAGGCGTCCCGCAGCGAGACGCCCTCCCCGCGGCGCTGCGGCCAGCTCTTCGGGGAGCGTCCGATGATCTCGACGTGCCCGATGAAGGACAGCGTCTCGAACCCGGTCGCGTAGATGATCACGTCCATCTCGTGCAGCCGGCCGTCGGCGGTCCGGACCCCGGCGGACTCGATGCCGTCGATGCGCTCGGTGACCAGGTCGACGTTCTCGCGCATGAGGGCCGGGTAGAAGGTGTCGGCGATCAGCAGGCGCTTGCAGCCGATGGGGTAGGTCGGCCACAGCTTCTCGCGCAGCTCGGGATCGGAGACCTGGGACTCCAGGTGCTCCCGCGCGATCCGGGTGAACTCCTGGGCGACCGGGTTGTCCTCCAGCTTCATGGCCCCGATCCAGCCCTCGTGCTCCCAGTAGAAGCCGTCCCTGCTCTCCCGCAGCCGGGTCGGTTCGTCCAGGAACAGCCGCCGCTCCTCCTCGGTGTAGGGCCGGTCCAGCCGCGGGACGCAGTAGTTCGGCGTCCGCTGGAACACGGTCAGGTGCCCGGCGACCTCGGCCACCTCGGGGATGAACTGGACGGCGCTCGCGCCGTTGCCGATGCTCGCCACCCGCTTGCCGGTGAGGTCGACGTCGTGCCGCCACCGGGCGGAGTGCCAGGAGTCGCCGTCGAAGTGCTCGCGGCCCTCGATGCCCTTGAAGCTGGGCCGGTTGAGCTGGCCCCAGGCGGCCACGAAGGCCCGCGCCCGCACCTGCTCCCCGGACAGCGTCGTGATCAGCCAGTGTCCGCCGTCCTCCAGCCACACCGCCTCGGTGATCTCGGCCCCCAGCCGGATGTGGTGGTTGAGGCCGCGCCGGGCGACGAGCCGCTCGATGTTGGCCTGGATCTCGGGCTGGAACGCGAAGACCCTGCTCCAGTCCGGCTGTTCGTCGAAGGAGAACCAGTACAGGTGCGACTGGACGTCGCAGCTGGCGCCGGGGTAGCTGTTGTCGCGCCAGGTGCCGCCGACGCGGTCCTCCTTCTCCAGGATGACGAAGGACTCCTCGCCGGCCATCTTCAGCTTCATCCCCATGCCCAGCCCGGCCAGGCCGGCTCCCAGGATGGCGACCTCGTAGACCTCGGTGTCCATGGTTTCCCCTTCTGTGGCGTGCGCGTTCTGCTGGGGCGGGTCCCGGAGCCGGTGGGCGCCGGAGCGGCTGTCAGGCCGTGACGGGGTGCTCGGCGAGGAAGTCGGTGACGACGCGGACCAGGTCCTCCGGCCGCTCCAGGTGCAGGCAGTGGCTCGAGCCGGGCCCGGTGATCAGCTCGTAACGGGCGCCGGGGATCCGGTCGGCGACCGCCTTGGCCTGCCAGGGTGGGGTCAGCAGGTCCTGCTCCCCGACGACGACGAGGGTCGGCGCGCTGATCGCCCCGAGCCGGTCGAGCGTGTCGTGCGCCAGGTCGGCGTCCCACTGCTCCGTGGTGACCCCCATCTGCTCCTCGTTCTGCGGGAAGAACGGCGCCATGGGCTCCAGGAGCTGCAGGAAGTCCGGGTGGTCGAGGATCTGCGGGGAGAAGGCGAGCCCGGCGACCGCCAGCGCGGCCTCCATGTCCCGGGTCGCGTACGGGTGCCGCAGCGCGGTGAACATGCTGCGCTGGAAGCCGTCGCAGCGGCCCCACGTCGCGTAGAGGACGGCGCAGGCGACCTGCTCGGGGCGCGCGAGCGCCATCTCCTGGGCCACCGCCGAGCCGAGCGACCAGCCGACGACGTGCGCCGCCGGGATCTCCAGGGCCTCCAGCAGGGCGCAGGCGTCCTCGGCCATGGACGCGGCGGTGATGGGACCCTCGCCGCGTTCGCTCCCGCCGAGTCCGCGGTTGTCGAAGGCGATGACCCGGTGCCGCTCGGCCAGGCGCGGGACCTTCTCCGCCCACAGGCCGATCGACCCCGACGTCCCCATGACCAGCAGGACCGGATCGCCCTCCCCACTGACCTCGTAGTGCAGACCGACCCCGGTACGGACTCGTTGCAGCGGCATTCCGGGACCATGCCCCGCGCCCCCCGGTGCTGGCTTGAACCTCCGGATGCGCCGGTTTGAAGGAACGTGCGGCCGGCGGGCCCGTGCCGGCGGAGGCCGGTCGGCGGCGGATGCGCCTGCCGTCGGGGATCGCCGTGCGCCCCTGTCGTGACGCAGGTCACCGGACCTACTCTCGGGGCAGTCGTCGGTGTCGACGCGGGGGCGGACCCGGAGGCCAACCATGGTGCAGCAGTTGATAGCCCCGGATCAGCTGCCGGCGTGGGTGCCCGGCCGGCTCACCGTCCACAACCCGGACGCCGGCTGGGACGGCGTGTCGGTCCGCGGGTACCGCTACGGACCGTCGGACGTCGTCGTCCCGCCGCTGCGCGACTACACCGTCGTCGCCTACCGGCGCGGGGTCACCCCGATGCGCCGGCGCGTCGACACGACCTGGACGGCCGAGGAGCTGGGCCCGGGCGACGTCTCGCTGCTCACCCGCGCCGTCGGGTCCCACTGGGTGTGGCCCCGCGACATCGAGGTCGTGCACGTCTACCTGACGCACGACGAGCTCACCGCGACCTGCCGCCAGATGTACGAGCGCGACGTGGCCGACGTCGAGCTGCACGACACCGTCAAGGCCGAGGACCCGGCGATCTACCGCACCATCCTGCAGATCGCCCACGAGGCGGCCCAGGGCGCTGCCGGCAGCAGGTTGATGGTCGACTCACTGTCCTGCCAGCTCGCCGTCCAGATCCTGCGGCGGCACGCGCACGTCCTCTTCCGGGAGTGCGGCGGCTCCGACGGGCTCACCTTCGAGCAGGACCGCGCGGTCCGTGACTACGTCCACGACCACCTCGCCGAGACCGTCTCCCTGGACGACCTCGCCGCCGTCGCACGCCTGAGCCGGTTCCACTTCGCCCGCAAGTTCCGGGCGACGATCGGCACGACGCCGCACGCGTTCGTCCTCCAGCAGCGCGTCGAACGCGCCCGCACGCTGCTGGAGCGCACCGGGACCCCCATCCCCGACATCGCCGCCAGCTGCGGGTTCGCCGACCAGCCACACCTGACCCGGGAGTTCAAGAAGCGGGTCGGCGTCACGCCCGGCCGGTACCGGAGCCGTCAGCACTAGAGGTCACGATCGGCCGCGTCGGGTGCGGTCACGCCGACCGATGCTGCAGGGCGCCCCTCAGCCCACCGGGCGCGCGCTGAGGTCGTCCATCCGCAGCACGACGGGCGCGTTCCCGGCGTTTCCGGAGAGGTAGGTCGTCAGCCCCACCCCGCCTGGCTCCTGCAGCGCCGCGGTGGCGTCGGTCCCTGTCCGCTGCCGGCCGCTCGGCTCGACGGCTCGGCCGACTCGTCGCGAGGGCAGCACCCGGATCGTGGGTCAGCGGGTGCCCTTGGCCGCCTGCTTCTTCCCGGCCTTGCCCTTCCCCGCTGTGCGTGCCTTCTTGCCGCCCTTCTGGCCGGCCTGGTCCCGCGCCTGCTTGGCGGCCTTCTTCTTCTCCTTCTTGCCGTCCGCTGCTGCATCCGCAGCGACCGCGGCCGTTCCGCCGGACGATGGCGACGCGGCGGCCCGGGACCTGCTGCCCGTGGCCTTCGGAACGCTGTCCTCGACGGCGGCGGGTCCCGATGGCATCACGGCGCCGTCGGCTTGGGTGAGCAGCGTCCTGAACCTGCTGCCGGCGCGGAAGACGGGAACCACGGAGGGACCGACCTGGATCGCCTCCCCCGTCCGCGGATTGCGGCCGCTCCGGGGCGCCCGTTCGCGGCGTTCGAAGGTCCCGAACCCACTCAGCGACACCCTCTCCCCGCGGGCGACGCTGCCCTCGATCTCGGCCAGGACTCCGCTGACGGCAGCAGCGGCCGCCGCGCGGTCCCCGCCGAGCCGCTCGGTCATCCGGGCGACGAGGTCGGACTTGTTCATCGGCGGTCTCCGCTGAGTCATGGGCGGACGAGGAGCGGCCCGGGTGTGGACAGCCGGTTCAGCTAAACCGCGAGACGCCCCCGGCACAACAGGGCCGGCGCCGTCCCGACGTGGGGACGGGCCTCCTCGACTCCCGCTCAGCAGCCCGGCGCGCGAACTCGGCGGTGCACCAGCCCGGTCAGCCGGGCAGCGTGGCCAGGAAGTGGCGCGCCTGCTGCTGCCCGTGGTGGAACAACTGCCGGATCATCGCCGGGCTGCGGTCGAGCTTGCTGGCGACATCGAGGTCCAGGGCGAGGGCGATCTCGCGCACCTCGATGTGCCGGTAGCCACCGCCGAGGCGGGGCGCCCACTCGTTGACCTTGCGAAGCAGGTACAGCTCCTGCTCCAGGGAGAGGTTCCCGGCCAGCTCGTTGCGGCGGTCGGCGATGTCGACGATCGTCGTCGGCTCCGTGGCCCGGGCGCGCGGATTGACCCGGATCACCCAGATCTCCTCCGGGCCGGCGTCCGGCAGTTCGCGTACCGGCGGGTTCTGGCTGAACAGGCCGTCCCAGTACCAGCTGCCCTCCAGGTGCACGGCGCGGAACAGCGGCGGCACGGCGGCCGAGGCGAGCACGGCGTCCACCGTGATCTCTCCCCGCCGGCTGGAGAACGCCCGATGGTCGCCGGTCGCGACATCGACCGCCCCGACCAGCAGCAGCGGCTGGTCGTCGGGCGGGGACTCCTGCAGCCGGGCGACCTCGTCGAAGTCGACATGACGCGTCACCAGCTCGGTCAGGGCCTTGCGTGCCAGTTCGGGATAGGCGTACGGGCTGACGACCGGCAGCGTGACCCGTCCCTCCAGCCGGGCCAGGCCGACCAGCCAGCGGTTGGTCACCCGATCGCTCAGCCCGGTGGCCGTGTTGTCCTGCCAGAAGCGCTCCAGCAGGCGGCCGGCCTCGGGAGGCCCGCCGGTCAGCAGCCCGTACCAGGTGAGCAGGGCGCAGATCGCCCCACCCGAGGTCCCGGACAGCGCCACCACCCGGTGCCCGCTCCCGCTCAACACCTGGTGCAGGGCACCCGCGGTGAACGCCGAGTGACTGCCCCCGCCCTGGCACGCGATCGCCACAGCCGCCATCGACGACTCCCCCAAGTCCCGAGACCCGACCTGTCTCGCTCCCCCAGCCTGCCCCACAACCGGACCTGGCGGGACTGCGGACCGGATCGACCTCAGCGAAACCGGCAAGTGGCTGGAGGGCGCCATGCGTGCCGATCAGAGGCGCGGTGCCGTCCTGCTGCCGGCATCGCTCACGACGCCGCACTGGACTCGCCGAAGCCGGTCACGACGTGGTGCTGCGGTGGACCTCAGTCGATCGGCACCCCGAAGCGCCAGCGCTGGTTCGTGCCGCCGTGCCAATCCCACTGCCAGATGCGGCCGCCGTTGTCGCGGGAGAAGCCCGCCACGTCGAGGACCTTTCCCGAGTGCTGCGCGGCGATGCGGAGGAAGCCGTCGCCGAGGTCCGTGACGTCGAATCGCTGGTTGGGTCCGCCGTGCCAGTCCCACTGGATGAGTTGCGCACCGTTGTCCAGTGAGCCACCGGCGACGTCGAGGACTTTGTTGCTGTGCCTTGCCCTTATGCGGTACGAGCCGTCCGACAGCTGCTCGAAGCGAAAGCGCTGGTTGGAGGCGTCGCGCAGGATCTGCCACTGCTGCAGGACAGCGCCGAGCCCTGTCGCTGCCGGCCCCCCGGCGATGTCGAAGATCCTGCCCGAGTGCTGCGAGGTGACCATTCCCCACACCTTTGCGATCGCCATGCCGGACAGTATCGCTCCGAGATAGTGGAGATGGCCGCGAACGTCACTCCGCTTTCCTTCGTGGGCCACGCGGTTCCTCGTCTCGAGAACGGATCCCCTGGAACCGACTCTCCACAACCGGGTCTCATGCCGCCCGTCCACTCGAGTCGGCGGGGCACAAAGGCCCTGTCCGCCGGGCCGGAGCCGGGAAAAGGTGACGCCCCGCTGCCCCCGTGCGCCGATCGGAGGCTGCGCAGACGGGTCAGGGAGGGACGCTCATGGCGGTGAACGAGGTCGGTGTCAGCCAGTCCCGACAGGAGTGGGGTCGCGCCGCCCTGCTCGCCGCCACGGTCAGCGCCGCGGGCGTGTTCGCCCAGACGCTGTTGTTCCTCGTCGACGCGGTCGAGATCCTGCCCGGCAACCCGCCGTTCCGGGAGACCGGCGCAGGCCGCGACGTGG
The DNA here is from genome assembly GCF_051383655.1 of Geodermatophilus sp. CPCC 205761. Classification (NCBI taxonomy): domain Bacteria; kingdom Bacillati; phylum Actinomycetota; class Actinomycetes; order Geodermatophilales; family Geodermatophilaceae; genus Geodermatophilus; species Geodermatophilus sp. CPCC 205761. Next base: position 48,693 of record NZ_JALPKQ010000016.1, on the reverse strand, counting down.
ACCTGGCTGCGTTCTTCGTGGCGCTCGCCGAGCGCCAGCACGACATCGCGTGGAACATCGCGCTGAGAGACGTCCTCGGGCCGATCGCGGCCATCGCCCTGATCGTGCTCGCCCGGGCCTGGGTCCGGTTGCGTGGCGACGGCCGGGCCGGCGTGGAGTCGTGGGCGCTGGTCATCTCGATCGGTGCCCTGCTCAAGGCGTTGGCCGACCTCGTCTACGTGAGCCAGCTGGGCCTGTGGCGGGACACCGGCTTCACCGCCGAACCCCCGGCGGACATCATCGCCGTCGGGCGCACCTCCGAGGCGATCACCGACCTCGCCGACCACCTCGAGTACGCAGCCTTCCTCACGCTGGCCGCAGGTCTGGCGGGTCTCGCGGTGCACCTGGGCCGCCGGCTGCGACTCCTCGCCCTCGCCACCGCCCTGGGCCTGGTGGTCAGCACGGTCGCCGCGCTCACCCGGTCCGAAGCCGTGTACGACATCGCCTCGCTGCTGACCGGGGCCCTCCTCGCGCCTGCGCTGCTCCTCGGCCTCGGCCGGTCACTGGCCCGGTCGACCGCCGTCCTCCGGTGAGCGCCGGCCCGGTGCGGCGCCGCTGAACGGCCGCTCGGCACTGTCCTACCTGATCACGCGCGGGGAGCGAAGGCGGATGGACCCGGAGGCCGGCGGACGAGTCAGACACGACGGCGCATCCGGTGACCAGGGCGCCGCGCAGCTCCCTGCCAGGCAGTCAGGCGCGGCAGCCAGCGAGGCACGTTCTCGCAGAACTCCTCGTAGGAGGGCCCGTAGGCCTCGCGCAGGGTGGGTTCCTCGTAGGTGCGCACGAAGGCGTTCATCGTGGTGCCCAGGACGACGAGATAGGCGAACAGTCCCCAGCTCGCGAAGAGCAGGACCTGCCCGAGCACGATCCCCAGGACCGCGACGTACATCGGGTTCCGCACGTGCCGGTAGGCACCCTCGACGACCAGCCGCTCGGTGGGGGCCGATGGTGCGGGTGTCCCCCGCCCGTGCCAGGCGAAGGCGACGAACGCGTGTCCCAGCACCGCCGCACCGGCCAGGACGAGGAGCCAGCCGAGGGCGTCGACCCACGACGCCGAATCGCCGGGCTGACGCCATCCTGTGATCAGCCAGGGCACCAGACCGCAGACGGTTCCGGGGGCCACCAGCAGCCAGCCAGAGCTGCCGAGTGCGGCCGAGGTCCTCTTCACGACACCCCCAGGTCAGCTGGACGTGACCCCCGAGGGCGCGCCCAGCAGGGCTCCTAGAACCGGTAGTGCAGGATCAGCGTCCCCTTCCGGGACCACCACGTGCTGTGCGACTGCAGCCGGTAGTACGTGCGCAGGACCCGGGGGAACTGGGCGATCTCGGGCTGCCGACTGATGAGCATCTCCTGGACCAGCGTCAGCTCGGGGTTCCAGCGCTCGGGTTCCCTCGGGTCGTCCATGCCGGGGAACTTCACCTCGGCGGCGACCGACTTCGTGCCGCGGGCGTGCCGGGCCACCCAGATCGTGAACCGCGTGTAGCCGTTGAAGACCATCTCTCCGCTCGGGAAGTGGTCGACCAGCCGGTTGAGCAGGGCGATCAGGTCGTCCTCGGCGAGGAACCCCATCAGGCCGTCGGCGGTGATCACGGCGGGCCGGTCGGTGGGGAGGGCGTCCAGCCAGGCCGGGTCCGTCACGTCCGCACCGATGGTGTGCGCTCTCGCGCGATCCGGGACGACGTCGTCCCGGGCGGCCACGACCGCGGGCAGGTCGACGTCGTACCAGTCCACCGTGGGCGGCGGCGTGATGCGGGCCGACCGGGTGTCGAACCCCGCGCCCAGGTCGAGCCCGACCGCATCCGGGTGGCGGGCGATGAGCCGCGACGCGACCTCGTCGATCTTCTTGGCCCGGAGGGCCACGTTGAGGCAGAGATCGGTGTTGAGGTGCAACCGCCCGTAGTCGTAGTCCAGCGAGCGGACGATCTCGTCGGCGATCTCGTCGCCCAGGACGGGATGCGGCGAGCGGTTGTCGAGCGCCCTGCAGCAGAGCGTCAGGAACAAGCTGTCCTCGACGGGAGTCAAGGCCGGCAGGGTGGTCGCCATGGGTGCTGTCCTCTCGTGCTCGAGGTCGTGGCGGTGCGGGCCACGTCAGCGGTCACCATCGGCGCCGGAGGGCGGCCGGCAGCGCGTGCGCCCGCACCATCCTCACGGGGCCGCTGAGCACGGTTCTCGATGGAGGCGTCCCGAGGACCTCGGTCGGTCGACCCTGGGCCCAGGTGGCTGCGACCCCTCTGCTCTGCTCCCTCCCGGCCACAACCCAAGCGCATCGCGGACCCGATGTCACGAGGTCGGACCGCCCGGTGGGCGCGACTCCGAGCCGGCTGAGGGCAGCGTCAGCGCCAGAACCCGGTGAGCTGCTCGGCGAGCGCTCTGCCTTGGTCGTGACCGGCTCGAGCGGCGGGCGGCCGCAGCGACGGATCCATCGCATTGGCGCCGAACAGGTGCTCGGCGGTGCTGTCCGGGACGATCGTCTCGACCCTGCTCCCGCCTGCGCGCAGTCGCTCGACCTGTGCTGCCAGGTGGGTGCCCCACTCCCGCGGATGCCGCGACCTGCCGCCCAGTGGTGAGAGCACCAGCACCCGCCCGTAGCCGGCCGCCAGGTCGGCGTTCTCGACGGATCGGTAGCCGCCGTCGATGTAGAGGTGGTCACCGATCCGATAGGGAGGGCCGCCGGCGGTGCTGGCGGCAACGGCGTCCACCAGGTCGACCCCGCTGTGCCGGTCGAACACGACCGGTTCACCCGTGTGGGCATCGACGACCGTGATGTGCACTGCCTGCTCCGGCCAGCGCTGACCGGGCAGCCGGGCGGCGACGGTCGTGCGCCACCGCGTGTGCCCCGAGCCGTCCGACGCCGCATCCACCTCGAGCGCCGCCGCACCCATTCGCCTGCGCATGTCGGCCGCATCCTCGGCGGCGGCGATGATCCGGCTCGTCCTCTCCAGGTGGTCGGCCACCGGACCGTAGGAAGCGCGTCCACCGTCGGGTCCGCCCGGGCCGGTCCTCCGCTGCGGCGCAGCGGCGAGGACGGCGTCCAGCAGCTCGGTCGGGGTCGCGCTGGTGATCTGGGCCGCGGCCGTCGCCCCGGCCGACGTCCCGATGACCAGATCGGCCTCGGTGACGTCCAGTCCGGCATCGAACAGGCCGCTGATGACGCCGATCAACCACGCGTTGCCCGTCGATCCGCCACCACCGAGGACCAACGCCCGCTCGCCCGCGGCGGGCGCCCGCCTCGTGGCGTCGACCTGCGGCTCGACCTGGTCGGACCTCGGTCGGTCGGAGGCCGTCGTCGACGTGACGTGCCGAGGTGGAGGAGGTGTCGTGTTCATGGGAGTCGCCTCTCGCGCATTGCCTGGCGGGGCGCTCCCGGTGGCGACCACCTCAGTCGCGCGATCGTGAACTGCAGGGGAGCACCCACTGCGGACACGCGTTCATGGGTCTCACCTCCTGCCGATGGATCACGATCCCGGGGACGATGGCACGCCGGCGACGCGGTGCGCAACCGGCATCAGGCCGAACTCAAGAGGCCTGCCAAGACGCCCACGTCCGGCAGGTCGAGGTGGGGGCGCACGTCTTCGGAGAGGTCGGTGAAGGACTGGGCATGCCCGATGCCGGTGTGCACGGCGACGGCGAGTGACCCGCCCTTGTGCGCCATCGGGACCTCGAGTTCGGGGTCGTCCCCGACCACCGCCAGCTCCGGCGCGGGGACGTCGAGATGGCGGGCCGCCGCCTTCAGCGCCTGCAGGGACGGCTTGCCGACGACGGTCACCCGCGTCCGGGTGATGTCGCGGACGACGGCGCTGATGGCCCGCGAGGTGCCGAGCGTGCGGCCTTCGGCGGTGGCGAAGAACAGCGACTGGGAGGCGCTGTAGAACGTCGCTCCCTCGAAGACCGCGAAGCAGGCGGCCTCCAGGGCCTCGAAGGTGAGTTCCTGCCGGTACCAGCCGGCGAAGACGGCATCGGCTGACGCTCCGCGCAGGGGCGGGAGGGTCTCGATGCCCGCCTCCTCCAGTGGCTCGGTGATGCCCTTTCCGCCGAGCACCATGACGCGCCGGTGTCCTCGACGCCGGAACACCTCGGCCGCAGCGGTGGCCGGCGTGAGCACGGCGTCGTCGGGCACGGGGAACCCGGCCTGCTGGAGGGCGTCGGCGCACTCCCTCGGGGTCTTCACGGTGCCGTTGGTGAACACGCAGAACCGCACGTCTCGTTCCACGAGCAGGCGCACGAAGTCCACCGCTCCAGGCAGCGCGCGGAGTCCCCGGTTGTTGCGGTCCCCGAGGACGAGGGTCCCGTCCATGTCCAGCACGAAGCCGCGGACCCGCCGCAGCCGTTCGAGGGCACCGGGGTCCAGGTCAGGCACGGGACGCTCCTCTCGCGCGACGGTGCACGAACAGCCGCAGGTCGGGCTTGCCGACCGCGAGGTCGTGGACGGACTGCCGCTCACCCAGCTCGCGGAGGAGGGTGAGCACCGGTGTCAGGGTCGGGTTGTAGTGCGCCGGGGACGGGCCCGCGGCGACCATGGCGTCGACCTGCTCGGCGGGCATGTGCGCCCGCAGCAGCAGTTCCTCGTCACTGATCGCGGAGCCGAACTGCCGGCGCAGCTCGGCCGGTGACGGCGGTGGGGGCTCCGACTGCAGTTCCCGCGCCCGTGGCCGGTCGAGGATGCGGTCGAGCGCGTCCGGATCGATCGGCGCGGTCGGCCGCCCGAAGCTCCCCAGCGCGTACCGGATCACCTGGTCCGGCACGTTCGAGTACCGCTCTCCGATCACGTTGAACAGCGCCTGGGAGACGACCATCTGGGGGAACGGCGTGACCATGATCGGGTGTCCCAGCTCGGCGCGGACCCGGCCGACCTCGTCGATGAGACTGTCGAACCGGTCCTCCATGCCGATCTCGCGCAGCTGGCGGCGGGTCGTGGTCATGACGCCACCGGCGATCTGGTGGTGCAGGAACGCGGCGTCGAAGTCCTGCGGTCGACCGGGCGGCAGCTCCTCCGCGGCGGCCAGGCGTCCGAAGAAGTCGCAGGCCAGTCCCAGCGCACGGTCGTCGATGTCCACGCGGTGGCCCATCTCGCGCAGGTTGGCCACCGTGCGCTGGACCTCCGGCAGCGACGAGCCGTTGCCCAGCACGCCGCAGCCGGTCTGCACGACCTCGACGCCGAGCTCCGGCGCGATCGAGTAGGTCAACGGCGACAGTCCGATGGTCGCGTGCGAGTGCAGCTCGAGCGGCGTGCTGCCGAGCTCGGTGGTGATCGCGGGCAGCAGCGTGCGGGCCCGCTCGGCGGTGAGGATGCCTGCCGGGTCCTTGACGTAGACGCGGTCGACATCGGGGCACTCGCGCATCTGCCGGGCGAGATCGGCGTAGAAGGCGTCGTCGTGGACGGCGCTGATCGTGAAGGTCAGCGCCGCGACCACCTCGTCGACGCCGGCCTTCTTCAACCGGCGGGCGGTGGCGCGGGCGGCGTCCATGTCGTGCATGGGGTCGAGGACGACGACCCGGTCGATGCCGTTGGCGACCAACCGGTCGTAGACCAGCTGCATCGTGTCGGGGTGGGAGTTCTGCCACGAGATGAAGCGGAAGCCGGTGCCGATGAACTGCAGCTTCGTCGCCGGCATCAGGGCCCGCGTGCGGCGGAACAGCTCCCAGGGGTCCTCCCGGTGGGTGCGGACCAGCATGCCCATCGCGGTGCTGGAGCTGTAGTCCAGTGCCCGGAAGCCGACCCGTTCCAGGAGCGGCGCCACCTGGAGCACGTGTGCGGTGCGCAGGCCCGCGGCACCCCAGAGGCTCTGGTTGCCGTCGCGCAGGGAGACGTCGACCAGTCCGACGTCGGCCATCAGGACACCTCCGCCAGGTCGGGCTGGGCGTTGCGCAGGAACCGCTCGAAGTAGGCGGTGTCCACTCCCCCGGCGGTGAACTCGGCGTCCGCCAGCAGCGCCTGGTGCACGGGCACGGTGGTCGTCACGCCCTCGATCCGCAGCAGTGCGAGCGCGGCGCGGGTCCGGGCGAGGGCGTCGGCACGGTCGGCCCCGTGCACGATCAGCTTGGCCAGCAGCGAGTCGTAGAAGGGCGGGACGACGGACCCGCCCTGCACGTGGGTGTCCACGCGGATGCCGTCACCGACGGGCAGCACCACGCGGTCGATCCGCCCGGGAGACGGCCGGAAGTCGGCGGTCCAGTCCTCGGCGTTGATCCGGCACTCGACGGCGTGCCCGGTGAGGGCGACGTCCTCCTGCCGGATGGACAGCGGCCGCCCCTCGGCGACGGCGAGCTGTTCGGCGACCAGGTCGATGCCCGTGACCATCTCGGTGACCGGGTGCTCCACCTGGATCCGGGCGTTCATCTCCAGGAAGTAGAACGTCTCGCGCTCGCGGTCGTAGAGCAGTTCCACCGTGCCGAGGCCGCGGTAGCCGAGGTGCCCGGCGAGGGCGAGGGCGGCGCTGGCCATCTCGGTGTGCACGCGGTCGGGCAGCAGCGGCGCCGGGGCTTCCTCGAACAGCTTCTGATAGCGGCGCTGCACCGAGCAGTCGCGGTCGCCCAGGGCCACCGCCCGGGTGCCGTCGCCGATCACCTGCACCTCGACGTGCCGGCCGGAGGCCACGAACCGCTCGAGGTAGACCCGCGGGTCGCCGAACGCGGCGGCGGCCTCGGAGACGGCGAGGTCGAGGGTGTGCGGCAGCTCCTCGGCCGCGCGGACCAGCTTCATCCCCCGCCCGCCGCCTCCACCGACCGCCTTGACCAGCAGCGGCCAGCCGACCTCGGCCGCCACCGCCTGCGCGCCGGCCAGGTCGGCGGCCTCGCCGCCGGGCACGACCGGCAGGCCGGCGGCGATCGCGTGCGAGCGGGCCCGCAGCTTGTCCCCCACCGCCTCCAGGGACTCCGGGGTCGGCCCGACGAAGACGACGCCGGCCGCCTCGCACGCCCGGGCCAGAGCCGGGTTCTCCGAGAGGAAGCCGTAGCCGGGGTGCACCGCGTCGGCGTGCGCCGCCTGCGCGGCGCCGACCACCGCCGACGGGTCGAGGTAGCTCGCCGACGCCGGCGCCGGGCCCAGCCGCACCACCCGGTCGGCCAGCCGCGCCGGCAGCGAGTCCAGGTCCGCGTCGGAGGCGGCGAGCACCGACTCGATGCCCAACCGACGGCAGGTGCGGATCACCCGGACCGCGATCTCCCCGCGGTTGGCGATCAGCAGTCGGCGGATCCTCACGACGCGCCCTCGCCCAGCCCGGTGTCCGAGCCCGGGTCCACCACCAGGAGAACGGCGTCGGTGTCGGCGAACTCCCCGTTGTCGGTTCGGAACTCCACCACCGTGCCGCGGACGCCGGCGTGCACCGGGGTCATCATCTTCATGGTCTCGACGATGCCGACGACGGTCTCCTCGGCGACCCGGTCGCCGACCTCGACGAACGGTGCCGCACCCGGTTTCGGCGCCCGGTAGAAGGTGCCCAGCAGCGGCGGGTGCACCGCCACCAGGCCCTCGGCCACGGCGGCGCGCGGCCGTTCCGGCTCGGCGGCCGCGGCGGGCTCCGCGCCCCGCTCCACCGCCGGACGGCGGAGCACCTGCTGCTCGGCCGTCCAGCCGGCCGCCCCCTCCCGGCGCACGGTCAGGGTGAGGTCGGCCAGCTCCAGGTGCAGCTCGTCCAGGCCGCTGGAGTCGAGCGCGTGCAGGACGTCGCGGACGTCGTCGGGGGTGAGGTCCACGGCGCTCAGCTCTCCGGGGAGCTCGGGGGCTTGCCGCCGAGCAGGTTGAACACGTGGTCGAAGGCGCGGGCGGTCGGAGCGGCGACCGCGGGCTTGGCCGCAGCGTCCTTCCCCGCCCACACCGTCTCCGGGCGGCTCTGGAGGAGGAAGACGTTCTCGCCGGGCGACGCCGTGCGGGACACCGCCCACTCGATGTCCTGCGGACAGCCGTAGTGCGCCTCGACCTGCCGGGCGATCGCCACCAGCTCGGCGATCTCCTCGTCGCTGATCGAGGGCACGTCCCGCAGGTTCGCCGGCACGTCGCTCTCCACCACTCCGGCGCCGCCGGGGTCGGGTTGGTGCCAGCGGGTCTTGGTCGCCACCGTCCGCCGGACGATCTCGCCGGTGACCTTGCTGACGACGAAGGAGTCCGGTGTGACGTCGCCGCTGACGACGGCCGAGCCGAGACCCCAGCTGGCGTCGATGGCGACGACGGAGCGGTCGCCGGACAGCGGGCTGCGGGTGAACATCACCCCGGAGCTGCGGGAGCCCACCATCTGCTGCACGACGACGGCCATCGCCAGATCCGTCTCGGGGATGCCGCGGCGCAGCCGGTAGGTCACCGACTCGACGCTGTAGAGACTCGCCCAGCAGCGACGCACGTGGGTCAGGACCGAGTCCGCACCGCGCACCCACAGGTAGGTGTCCTGCAGCCCCGCGAAGCTGGCCTCGGCGGAGTCCTCGCTGGTGGCGCTCGACCGGACGGCCACCGGGAGATCGGGCTGACCGCACTCGCCGGCGAGCCGGGCGTAGGCGACGGTCACCGCCTCGGCGACCTCGGCCGGGAGCGGCGCCGACTCGACGATCGACCGGAGCTCGGTGCAGGCCGCCGCGACCGCATCGCCGTCGGACGGGTCGAGCACCGTCACCCGGGATCCGAGGTCGAGCGCGGCGACCGCGGCCCGGAAGGCCGCCGTCGTCACCACGAAGCCGTCGGGTACGCGGATGCCGGCCCGGATCAACTCCCCCAGGCTGGCCCCCTTTCCCCCTGCCGCGGGGACGTCGTCCCGGCCGACGTCGGCGAAGCGCAGCACGGGCGGGAACGCGGTCATGGTGGTCCCCATCAGCCGAGGATGGTCACGACGCCGCGGTCACCATCGACACGCACGCGGTCACCGCTCCTGATCTTGGTGGTGGCCTGGCCGGTGCCGACGACGGCGGGCATGCCGTACTCGCGGGCGACGATGGCCGCGTGCGACATGGTCCCGCCGATGTCGGAGACGGCGGCGGCGATCTTGCCGAAGACCGGGCCCCAGCTGGGCGCCGTCACCGGGCAGACGAGGACCTCGCCCTCGCGGATCGACCCGATCTCGTTGACGTTCATCAGGACGCGGGCGATCCCCTCGACGACGCCCGGGGAGGCCGCGTACCCGCGCACGGTCTTGTCGTCGAGCTCCGCACCGGACAACCAGGTCTCGATCGTCTCGTCGGTGATGCCCCAGAGCATCTGGACGGCCGGGTCGTTGAGCGCCTCGGGCGCGGGCCCCAGCGCCGGGGGCGGCGACCAGGACGACAGCGCCTCCACGATCCGCTTGCGCTCGGCGACGATCGGCTGCCAGTGCCGGGCGCCGAGTTCGGCGCCACCCGAAGCCCAGGCGAGCTGGACGTCGGCGAGGGCGTCCTCGACCTCCGGGTGCCGCAGGTGGAACACGTCGTCGGGTTCGGCCAGGACGCCGCGGTCGGCGAGCAGCCGACCGAACGCGCGGATCTTCTGGAAGAAGCGCGTCGTGAACCAGTGCTCGCAGTAGAACTTGTGCGACTCGATGTAGGGGAACACCTGCCGGCACAGCCCGAGCATCTGGTCGAACGCGGCCTTCTCGTCGTCGCTGCCCAGCAGCGCCCGGTACTCCTGAGCGATCCGCTCCCGCTCCTCGGCCAGCCGCTCGGTGGGCCGGGTGAGGTCCGCACCGGCCCGGATCTGCTCGACGTACCGGGGCAGGGCGGCGAACGGCACGGTCAGGTCGTCGGCCCAGGAGAGGTGGTGGTGGTAGAAGCCGTCGCCGACCGACACGTTGAACCACGGGTCCTTGGCCTCCTCGAGGGCGGCCAGCCACCGGGCGCCGGCGTTCCCGCGCCCGCCGAGGCCGGCCAGCACCTTGGCCGGGTCGTTGCCCTCGACGAACAGGTCGGCGACGTCCAGCTCGACCGCGAGCGCGGCCAGCTTCTTCAGCTCGTCGTCCGGCCGGTACATGGTCACGTCCATGCCGGCGACCATCCGGGCGACCATCTGGTCCCCCATCTCCGGGAACGCCTGCTTGCAGAAGCCGAAGAAGACGACATAGGCGCCGTAGCCGAGCATCAGCAGCTCGGTGTGGTGGTGCCACATCTTCGAGTACAGGTCGATGCACCGGTGGAAGTTCTCGCGGAGCAGGTGGTTGGAGGCGTAGCCGCGGTGGCCGGTGACGACGGAGAGGTCGTCCAGCTCGGGCAGCGGCGGCACCTCGACGGCCTCGATGTCGGCGATGAGCGTCTCGATCCGCTGCTGCCACTCGGCGTAGATCGTGTCCCAGTTCGCGTAGTAGTGGCCCGCCCGCTCCTGGAAGTGCGCCAGCCGCTGCTCGATCTGCACGGGGTCGGTCACCGGGTTGGCGGTGATGTAGACGCGGCCGTTGAGGATGCGGTACTCGATCCCGAGAGTCGTCGGGAAGGAGAACAGGCGCGCGGTGTTCGCGCCGATCGCGGTGTACGGGATCTCGGAGGTGATCCCGTCGAAGGCCGGCACGACCTCCGGGAAGTGCATCGAGTTGTAGAACCAGAAACGCTGGTCGTCCTCGGGCTGGAAGCGGGAGAAGTAGGGGTACATCGCCTCCCAGCCCTCCGCACCCGAGACGTCGGCGATCTGGGACGGCAGCGGGAACGACCGCTCGCCGGTGGGCTGGGACATCCTCGTCTCCTCTTCTCGGGGGTCAGGCGACTGCGTAGTCCCGCTGCGTGCGGGCGTACTCGACGATGTCGGACAGGGAGCCGGGATCGGCCATGGCAGCGGGGTCGGCGACGTCCGCGGGGTCCGCGCCCATCAGCAGGCGGCGGACCGGGATCTCCATCTTCTTGCCGCTGCGGGTCAGCGGGATCGCGCGGACGGCGATGATCCGATCGGGGACGTGCCGCGGGGTGTACTCCTCCCGCAGCCTGCGGCGCAGCCGATCGCGGAGTCCGTCGTCGAGCACGGCGCCGGGCGCCGGGACGACGAACAGCGGCATGAAGAAGCCTCCGCCGGGCAGGTCGAGGTTGACCACCAGCGAGGTCACGACGGCGGGGTCGTCCTCGACCACGCGGTAGATCTCGGCCGTGCCGATCCGCACCCCGTGCCGGTTGAGCACCGCGTCGGAGCGGCCCCGGACGAAGCAGCCGCCGCGCTCGTTGAGTTCCAGGAAGTCGCCGTGCCGCCACACGCCGGGGAAGGTCTCGAAGTAGCTGGCCCGGTACCGGGAACCGTCCTCGTCGCCCCAGTAGAACAGCGGCATGGAGGGCATCGGCTGGGTGACGACCAGCTCCCCGACCCGGCCGACGACCGGGCGGCCGGCGTCGTCCCACGCCTCCGCGGCCACGCCCAGGCACCGCGCCTGGATCTCCCCTGCCCGGACCGGCAGCGTCGGCACCCCGCCCACCAGGCCGGTGCAGATGTCCGTGCCGCCGCTGCCCGTGGCCACCCACAGGTCCTCCGCGACGGCGTCGTAGAACCACGCCGTGATGGCGGGGGCGACCGGGGAACCGGCCGGCATGACGACCTCGAGGGCGGAGAGGTCGAACCGCTCCCGAGGGACGATGCCGGCCTTCTTCATCAGCTCGACGTAGGTGGGGCTGGTCCCGAAGAAGCGGGCGCGGCTGTCCTGCGCCAGCCGCCAGAGGACGTCGACGTCGGGATGCGACGGGTTGCCGTCGTAGAGCACCGGCACGATCCGCGACGTCAGCATGCTGACCAGGAAGTTCCACATCATCCAGCCGGTGGTGGTGTGGAAGAACGCCCGGTCGCCGGAGCGCAGGTCCTGGTGGAACGCGAGGGACTTCAGCTGCTCGAGCAGGATCCCGCCGTGCCCGTGCACGATCGGCTTGGGCAGCCCGGTGGTGCCGGAGGAGAAGAGCACCCACAGCGGGTGGTCGAAGGGGACCTGGTCGCAGACGAACTCCGCGGCGTCGACCGACGGGCCGGACAGGACGTCCGCCCAGGACGTCACCGGCACCGTCAGGTCGGCCACCTCCAGACCCAGCACGGACACGGCGACGACCTGGCGCAACTGGGGCAGTCCCGCGACCACCTCGGCGAGCTCTCCCCGCCGGTCGAACGCGCGGCCGCCGTAGCGGTAGCCGTCGGCGGCGATCAGCACCACGGGCCGGAGCTGGGCCAGCCGGTCGAGCGCGCCGCGGGCGCCGAAGTCCGGCGAGGCGCCCGCCCACACGGCTCCCGCGCTCGCCGCGGCGAGCATGGCGATCATCGCCTCGGGGACGTTGGGCAGGTAGCCCACCACGCGGTCCCCGGGCCGCACTCCGACCTCGCGCAGGTGGGTGGCCACCGCGCGGACCCGACTCGCGAGCTCCTCCCAGGAGAGCTCGCGCAACGGTTCGGTCTCGCTGGCGTAGAGCAGCGCCGGTGCGCCCGACACCTCCTGGTCCAACACGTACCCGGCGAAGTTCAGGTGCGCCCCGGGGAACCACCGGGCACCGGGCATGGAACGCTCCGCGAGCACCGCCGTGCACGGGGTGGACGACCGGACGTCGAAGAAGTCCCAGACCGCCGACCAGAACTCACCCAGCTCGGTCGTCGACCACCGCCACAGTGCCGCGTAGTCGTCGAACGACCGGCCGGTGCGCTCCGCGGCGAAGCGGGTGAACGCGGTGAGCCGGGTCCGCTCGACCCGATCGGGGGACGGCGTCCACAGCAGGTCGCCCTCGCGGACGGATCCGCCCTCGGCTCCCCCGCGCATCGCCGCGCTCGACATGGGCGAGACAGTCACCGACGCGAGTGTGACCGGCAACACCTCCTTCCCGGTATCCGGAAACACCGGGCCCCGCGGCGTCCCGCGAGACGCTCAGGCCTGGCCGCCGGAGGTCGCGACCTCGAGTCCGCTGCGGAGCAGATCGGCACTCAGCGAGGCCGAGGCGGCCCGGAGGTGCGGCAGGGCACCGGACAGGCGAGGGCTGCGGAGGGGGGCCAGGAGGCCGATCGCGGCCACCACGCCGTCGTGGCCGTTCACCGGCACGGCCAGGGAGGAGACGCCGAGGCGGTGCTCCTGGGCGCTGCGCGCCACGCCGCTCCTCCGGATCTCGTCCATCTGTCGACACAGGGCAGCCGGATCGGTGACGGTGTACGCGGTGTGCCGCCGGAGGTCACCGGCGACCCGGTCGACGAGGCCGGGGTCGGCGTAGGCCAGCAGCGCCTTGCCCACCGCCGTGCAGTGCAGCGGCAGGTGGTGACCGGGACTGTGCCGGGTGGGGACGGTCCGCGTCCCGGAGAGCCGGTCGATGACCAGTGCGCCGGCACCGTCCAGGACGGCCAGGTGGACGGTGTGCCCCGTGGCTGCCACGAGGTCCTGCAGGTGGGGCTGGGCGAGCTCACGCAGCTCGGTGGGCGGTGCGAGCAGCCCGAGTCGCCAGAGGAGCGCGCCGACCTCGTAGCGGCCGTCGGCCCGGCGCTCCAGCAGGCGGCTCGCGACGAGGTCGGCGGCCAGACGGTGAACGGTCGCCAGCGGGAGGCCGCTGCGGCGGGACAGCTGCGAGAGGTTCAGCACCCGGTGGTCGGCGTCGAAGGCGCTCAGCAGCGAGGTGGCTCGAACCGTGACCGATCGACGACCCCCCGCCTCGCCGGCCCGACGATCGTCCTCCACTCCGCCAGGCTAGTGCGCTGGATCACTTCTTCCGGATCCCGGAAGTTCGTGCTGCTCCGACCGGGACGAGCGTCGCTACCCGGACCCCGACCGGTTCGGCACGGACCGCAGTGAACCGCCCCGAACGGACGCCGATGGGGTCAGGACTCGACGCCCCCACCAGCGCAGATGTAGTCCTGGCGCCAGGAAGCCGCCCATCGCCCGAGGCCGGTGCGACCCGTGCAGCCCTCGGGACCTGGCGCATGACGAGCCGTTCCGCTGAGTAGGAAACACGTCCGCCAGGGACCCGTCGGGGCGATCATTCTCTTTCGCGGGTCTCGTGGACCCACCGTGTCCACCGCGGGAGAGACCGGCTGGAGGAGCACATGATCAGCGGCACGACCACCCTCATCGCCCACCTCGGCTACCCGACCTTCGCGTTCAAGTCGCCTCTCATCTACAACCCCTGGTTCGAGAAGAAGGACATCGACGCCGTCGTCGTCCCGATGGGCGTCAAGGCCGAGGACTACCCGACCTTCTTCCGCTCGTTGTTCACGCTGACGAACATCCGCGGGGCACTGGTGACCATGCCGCACAAGGTCACGACCATGGGCCTGGTCGATGAGCTCTCGCCGACCGCGGCTGCGGCCGGCGCGGTCAACGCCGTCCTCCTGCGGGAGGACGGAACCCTCGTCGGGGAGCAGTTCGACGGGACCGGCTTCGTGCGGGGCGTTCTGCGGAAGGGCCTCTCGTTGCAGGGGAAGAAGGCGCTCGTCGTCGGCAACGGCGGCGTCGGTTCGCCGATTGCGGCGTCGCTGGCCGGAGAGGGCGTCGCGGAGCTGGGACTGTTCGATCCGAACACCGCCGCATCCGAGTCGCTGGCGCAGCGGTTGACCGCTCACTACCCCCGGCTGCAGGTCACGACCGGCTCGAAGGACCCCGCCGGCTACGACCTCGCGGTGAACGCGACCCCGCTGGGGATGAACGACGACGACCCACTGCCGATGGACGTCGACCGGCTCGCCCCGACAGCGTTCGTCGGGGAGGTCGTGATGAAGCAGGAGATCACCCCGTTCCTGCGCGCTGCCCAGGAGAAGGGCTGCAAGGTGCAGGTGGGCAAGGACATGCTCTTCGAGATGATCCCGGCCTATCTGGAGTTCTTCGGGTTCGGCACGGCCACCCCCGAGGAGCTCCGCGCAGTCTCGCTGGTGGAGGACTGACGGGCTCCTCGTTCCTCCGCATCCGTGAGGAGTCGTTCACACTGGGGCGACCGGGGCCGATGCGACCAGGTGGCGGCGCCGACGACGCTCGCGGACAGCCGGTTCCCGACCGTCGACGCAGAGTCGATGCAGGAGGGGATGGAGCGGAGGGTGACGAAGAGGTGACTCGCCCCGCTGCGTCGGGGGCCGCTCCGCCGACGGTCCGCTGGGGCGTGCTGAGCACGGCGATGATCGCGACCACGCGAACCATCCCCGCGATGGCGCAGGCGCCGTCCGCGACGTTGCTGGCGATCGCCTCCCGGCGGCGGGATCAGGCCGAGCGTGCCGCGAGGGAACTGGGTGCGCCTCGCGCGTACGGGTCGTACGACGAGCTGCTCGGCGACCCGGAGGTCGATGCGGTGTACGTGCCGCTGCCCAACGACCTGCACGTCGAGTGGGCGGTACGGGCGATGGAGGCGGGCAAGCACGTGCTGTGCGAGAAGCCGCTGTGCCTCCGCGCGAGCGATGTGGCCGTCCTCCGCGGGGTCCGCGACCGCACCGGGCGTCACATCGAAGAAGCGTTCGGGTTCCGCAACCACCCGCAGTGGTACGAGATCGCCGCGCTGCTCCGGGCCGGGACGATCGGCGCCGTGCGGTCCCTGCAGGCGACCCTCGCCAAGCAGTTCCTCGACCCCGACGACATCCGCAACGACCCGGCTCGCGGCGGCGGCGCGCTGTACGACCTCGGCTCGTACGTCCTCGCCGCGTGCAACGCGGTCTTCGGTCGAGGTGCCCGGAGGGTCACCGCCTCGATGGATCACGACCCCGACTTCCGGATCGACCGGCTGACGACCGCGATGCTGGACTACGGCGATGCCCATGCCACGTTCACGGTGGCGACGCAGTCCGGTCCGGACTCCTGGGCCACCCATCAGCAGCTCACGGTCCTGGGCTCCACCGGCTGGTTGCGGTGCGACTTCCCGTTCGCCCACGCCCGCCCGACCGCGTGCAGGTTGGAGATCGGCGATGCGGGCAGCGTCGGGTGCCTCCCGACGCGGACGATCGGGTACGAACCGGTGGACCAGTACGCGCTGCAGATCGAGCGGTTCTCCCGACGCCTTCTGGGCGAGGCCGTACCGGCCTGGCCCATCGAGGACGCCGCCGTGACGCTGACGACGATCGAGGCCCTCTTCCGGTCGGCCCGGGCGGGTCGGTGGGAGGACATCCCGGACTGAGTCACGGCTGCCAGCGGATCCTGCGCAGGCTCAGCGCGCCTCCGCCGCCCGGTCAGATGCCCGAAACGGTCAGAGGAGCCGCCCCGCTCACACCTAGACTCCGGCACCGTGACCTCCGTCGCCGAGCGCCGTGACGTTCTCGTCCAGCATGACGTCGAAGGGCGGATGCGCGACGGGGTCGTGCTCAGGGCCGATGTGTACCGACCTGCCGACGGCGGGCGATACCCGGTGCTCTTGTCCCGGCAGCCGTACAACAAGGACGTCAACATCAACCTGATGTACGCCGATCCCGTCCGGCTGGCCGCCCACGGGTACATCGTCGTCATGCAGGACGTCCGGGGCCGCTACGCGTCGGACGGCGAGTTCACGCCCAGTGACCAGGAGTTCGAGGACGGCTACGACTCGGTCCAGTGGGCCGCCGAGCTCCCCGGCTCGGACGGCCAGGTGGGCATGTTCGGGCGGTCCTACCACTCGGAGACGCAGTGGCGCGCCGCGGTCATGGAGCCGCCTGCGCTCAGGAGCATGGTCACCGGTGTGTCGCGCTTCCACTACTCGACCGAGGCCCAGGAGCGACCGGGCGGCGCGCACGAGGGCTCCCGCCTCGGTTGGATGCAGTTCCTGATCGGAGCCGACATCCTGGCGCGGCGCCACCGCGGGGACCCCGAGGGTCTGGCCCGGGCGATGGCCGAGTTCGGCAGGACCACCGCGAGACTGGCCTCCGGCGAGCTGTTCCGACTCCTGCCGCTGCATCAATTGGCAGCTCTGCCCGGGAGCATGATGGGCGACGTCATCGCCGCGATGAGCAGGCCCCTCGACGCCGCGCTGCATCGTCGGCCGTGGCCCACCGACACGTACGAGCGCGTGCACGCCGACACGTTCCACGTCGGCGGTTGGTACGACATCTTCACGCCCGGCACGCTGACCCAGTACGAGGCCATGCGTGACGTGGCCGCACGCACCGGCCGCCGCGTCCCCCACCTGCTGGTCGGTCCGTGGACGCACAGCTCCTATCTCGGCAATGCCGGTGAGCTGGACTTCGGTCCCGCCGCCTCCGGGGCGGTCCTCGACGGCAGGGGTGGTCTCAACGGCGAGCACCTGCGCTGGTACGACGCCACCCTGAAGGGCCGCGACGACGCGCTGGCCGACACGGCACCCGTCCGGCTCTTCGTGATGGGCGAGAACCGCTGGCGCTCCTACGACAGCTATCCCGTTCCGGGGGCACGCACGGAGGACTGGTACCTGCAACCCGGCGGTGGCCTCGAACGCACCGCCGCAACCGACAGCGAGCCCGACCGCTACGACTACGACCCCGCAGATCCGGTCCCCACGCGCGGCGGCTCGACGATGCTGGCACCGACGTTGCCGCCCGGCCCCTTCGACCAACGCGAGATCGAGGCGCGCCCGGACGTGCTGTCCTACACCAGCGCGCCCCTCGAGCAGCCCTACACGGTGCTCGGCGCCGTCTCCGTCACGCTGTTCGCCGCCTCGTCCGCTCCCGACACCGACTTCGTGGCCCGGCTCGTCGACGTGCATCCCGACGGTCGCGCCTTCAACGTCGTCGACGGCATCATCCGGGCCAGCGCCCGCGACACCTACCCGGAGCCCGGTGTCGTCCGGCCCGCTCCGCCCAGCCCGCTCGAGCCCGACGCGCCCTACCGGTTCTGCATCGACCTGTGGGCAACCGGACTCACCTTCCTGCCCGGCCATCGCATCCGCGTCGACGTCACCTCCAGCTCGCACCCCCGCTGGATCCGCCACACCAACACCGACGACGACCCGGTGGACGCCACGGAGACCCGCGTCGCCCGGCAACGGATCTTCCACGACCCGACGCGTCCGAGCAGGATCCACGTGACCGTCGTCTGAGCCGGCGTCAGGCTCGCTTCGTTCCGCTGAGCGGAAGCCTCGCCAGGCCACTGAGCGGCGGAGGTCCCTTGGGCTGACACTGCAATCGATCGTCGGACTTCCGCTCGGGACGGAGGCATCGTGGACGAGACCCTGGTCGAACCCGCAGGCGCGCACGAGCCGCATGTGCAGAAGACGCCCCGCAAGGCCGCGATCTCGGCCTGGATCGGCAGCGCGCTGGAGTACTACGACTTCTTCATCTACGGGACAGCGGCGGCGCTGATCTTCCCGCAGGTCTTCTTCCCGGAGGGGAACGAGGCCGCTGCCACCATCGCGTCGCTGGCGACCTTCGGCGTCGCTTATGTCGCCCGCCCGGTCGGCTCCTTCATCCTCGGCCACCTCGGGGACACCATCGGCCGCAAGAAGGTCCTGGTCCTCACCCTGTTCGGCATGGGGGCCGCGACCTTCCTCATCGGGTGTCTGCCCACCTTCGACCAGATCGGCTTCGCCGCGCCCGTCCTGCTGCTGATCCTGCGCGTCTTCCAGGGCCTGGCGGTGTCCGGCGAGCAGTCCAGCGCGAGTTCCACCTCGCTGGAACACGCGCCGGCCAACAAGAGGGCGTTCTACTCCAGCTTCACCCTCGCCGGGACGCAAGGTGGGCTCATCCTCGCGACGGCAGTCTTCATCCCGATCTCGGCGATGCCCGAGGACGTTCTGTTCTCGTGGGGGTGGCGGATCCCGTTCCTGCTGAGCGTCGTGGTGATGGCGGTCGGTTGGTGGATCCGGCGCACCCTGCACGAGAGCCCGGCCTTCGAGGAGGAGGCCGAGCACAACGAGGTGCCGAAGGCGCCGCTCAAGGTGCTGTTCCGCGGATACACGCCGGAGGTGTTGAAGATCGTGTTCGCTGCGCTGGCCTCGGTCATCAGCACGATCTTCGGCATCTACCTGCTGACGTACGGCGTCAACACCGTCGGTATGGACCGCACGACCCTGCTGTGGTTGCAGATCACCTGCAACATCATCGCGCTCGGCGCGATCCCGGCTGCTGGCTTCCTGGCGGACCGTTTCGGTCGCAAGCCCGTGTACGTGACCGGCGTCGGGGGCGCCGCGGTGATGGTCTGGCCGTTCATCTGGGCGGTGAGCCAGGGCAACATGGCTCTGACGTGGGTCTTCGGGATCCTGATGGTCGCCGTCTTCTACAGCGGGTACGGCGGGGCCGCGTTCGCGCTGTGGAGCGAGCAGTTCGACACCAGGGTCCGGATGTCGGGCGTCGCGATCGGCACGCAGTTCGGATTCGCGCTCGGCGGATTCGCCCCGGCCATCGCCGCGGCGCTTGCCGGTCCGGACCTCGAGAACTGGGTTCCGGTGGCGGTCTTCGCCAGTGCGGCCGCGGCTGTGGCGGCGATCGCGGCGATGACCATGCGCGAGAACTACAGGACACCGATGCTCGACCTCGGTAAGGCCGTGCCAGGCGAGGCCGCCACTCGGGTGTGAGGCGCCGGCTCGACGACGAGCGCGGTGCGGGTGAGAGGAGTGGCTTCCGCGAGTCCCTCGGCGTCGCGCATGTCGGGAGGGCGGAAGGCCGACACCTCAGTCCGGCGTGACAGGTCCCGGGGACTCGCTGACCGATCGCTGCCGGTCCGCCGGTGAGAGCAGGGCACCCACGACACCGACCACGGTCACCAGGCCACCGACCACGTGCATCACGGCGAAGCCCTCACCCAGGAGCAACCAGGCCAGGCCGCCGGACAGGAACGGCATGGCGAGCTGCATCACCGGCGGCAGGTTGGCCGGAACCCGCGACAGCGAGTGCGTCGTGAGGAAGTGGCCCAAGGCACCCGGGACGACGGCGATGCTCGCCGCGATCAGCAGGTCCGTGCGGTCGATGCTGGAGACCCGTTCCCCGACCACGGCAGCGAACAACGAGACGGCCAGTCCGGCGACGACCGCCACCCCCAGCAGGAAGGGCAACGCGCCGATGTGGGCCATCGCCTGCTTGGACCAGACGAAGTAGAAGGCGAAGCACACCACGTTCGCCAGCGCCAACGCCATGCCGACCGGGTTCCCCTCCGGTCCCGTGGTACCCGCCACCACGACCAGAGCCGCGCCGACGCCCGCGACCACCGACCAGAGGCGGAAGGCCAGGCCGGGACGTTCGCCGAAGACCACGAAGGCGAGAACGCCGACCAGGATCGGCTGCAGCACCTGCATCAGGGTCACGTCGACCACCGACGTCGCCTTGATCGAGATCATGAAGAACAGCTGGTGCGCGCCGAAGGCCAGACCGGCCGCCGCCGTCCACCCCCACCCACGTCGGCTGGCACGCGTCCCCCGGACCCGGTGCTGCCACAGCGTGAGCGCCCCGAGCAGCAGGGCGCCGATCCACAGACGCCAGAAGGACAGCACGGCACCGGACGTGGTGGAGCCGGCGACCAGCACCGGACCGAGGCTGAACAGCACGACACCGATCCACAGCATGAGCAACGGCCGCTCGTCCAGCGCCTGAACCGCCCTCGCCCGCGTCGCCGGCGGGGTCACCGGGCGCGACCTCCCGATGCCCGGGGTGGCCGGATCGGTCCGGTCAGGGTCACACCTGGGATGGTGCCGCGTACCCCTGCCCGGTCAGCACGAGGATCCCGGCCCCGGCTCGGACGGCGGGCACTGCTTCCGTCGTGCGCCACGCTGTTCATCACCGGCATGGACAGGTCCACGAGGGCCACGTCGGGACACTCTTCTCGTCAGGTGACCCCACTGGTCCGGAACCCTTCCACGTGAGCCCACGCGAGGTCCGGGTGTTCCCTGAGTGGAACCGGCTACACCTCAGCACGGCGGCCGGGCGGGCTGGCAGCGTCGAGGAAGAGTACGCCGACGACCGCTCACACGACTGTCCCGGCCCCGCGTGCATCCGGCCGGACGGCGGCCCTGCGGACCCCTCGAGGACGAGACCTCACATGGCAGCGCAGACTGGCGCCCTGCCCTTGTTGAGGAGGCTCTCAGGCCGCAACGGATCGGATGACCGACATCCTGCGCGCCCCACTCAGGGTGCAGCGGACTGACCTTCGCCGGAGGCCGGGACCTCCTCGGACGACTCCTCGGAGGGGTCGGTCGGCTCGGCGGAGGGGCTCGCGGATCCTGTCGGTGCCGACTCCGAGCTCTCCGTCTCGCTCCGGTCGGAGGGATCCGGCTCCGCGGGAACATCCCCGGGCGCGCTCTCGGCTGAGGGCGTTGCAGGCGCTTGCGTCGTCGGGGAGTCGGGCGTCGATGGCGCCTGGTCGCGGTGCGAGGACGCGTTGGTGAGCGCGCCGATCGTCGTCGTCTCCGAGGTGGACGAGTCACCGACGAGCGCCGACACCGGCTGCTGCCCGATCACCTCCACCCCGGTCACGATGCCCATCGCCACCGCGAAGACGGCGACGGCACCGGCCGCCATCCGCGACCACCGTGGCCGCCACCTCGCCGGAGCTCGCCGTGGGTCCAGTCGCGGCGGCAGCACGCGGGTGGCGTCGGGCTCCCCCGCCGGAGCTCCCGCCTGCCCGGTCCCTCGGCTCCGGGCCCCCCGCAGCCGCTCGTTCGTCCGGCGCAGGGACTCGCCGTAGACGGCGGCGCTCACGGTGGAGATCACGCTCGCGACCGCCGCGCCGATGAGGGTGCCCGCCATCCCGAACAGCGATGCGACCACGGCGGAGGAAACGGCGGCGAGGGCGCCGGCGGCGATCTGGACGGGGCTGAGGATGGGGCTCTTCTCGGACGGTTCGGCCTTGTCGGCTCGGTCGTCGGGAGAGGTCTTCGAGGCAGTCATGAGCTCCGTCGGGGTCGATGTCCGGGAGGAGGGCTGCACGGGTCCGGTCGGAAACGGCCCGGGAGAGGCCGGAGCCGACCCAGGTCAGCGCCTTCGAGGCTACTGTGCCGCGCGTCCAGACCCCAGCCCGCGCACCTCGAGACCGCAGCCGGCACACCCCCGACGAGCCGGTGACCAGCACGAACACGCCCGTGTGATCCCGGTGACGCTGGGCCACCGCGGTCCCCAGTTGCACGCCTCGTGCCGGCCGCCGCGTGCTCGATGCTGCCCAGCTTCTCGGTCAGCACGCCCCCGACCTCCTCGGGTGTGGGGAAGGGGAACTCCCGACGCGGATTGACCTGGTTGAGCCGCCGGACCGCCCAGGCGTTGTGCAGCTCGCCCTCCCGGCGTGTCGATCGCGGTGCATTCGACAGAGACGAACGCTTGCCGGGCATCGAGCTACTTGCGTTCAGCCAGCTCGCCCTCGCCGATGCGCGCCGACGAGTCAGGCCGCCAGACGGTGGTCCAAGCTCGCGTGAGCCCGCCGTCTGACACTGGAGAGCCGCACCCAGGGTCGGTCCGGACGTGTCCCACAAACTGGGCCGCCGAGGGCGACGGGGCCAGGCATTCCGCTGCGCTCAGCCTCCTGGACCCACCTATGGGTGCGCTGTCGAGCGGGGCCGGAAGTCCGGTGTTCGCTCCGGTGGCTGCACACAAGCACGGGCCGACGGCACGTCAGTGGTGGTAGCGCGCCTCCAGGACGACGAGCTGGTCACCGTCGACCGTGTAGACCAGGCGGTGCTCCATGGTCGATGCGACGCGACCAGCAGCCCGACAGGTCCCCGCTGAGCCGCTCGGGCCTGCCGGTACCGGTCGCTGGATCCCGGGCCGCTTCGCTGATCAGGCGGTTGATCCGCGCGAGCACCTTCCGGTCCCCGGCCCCACTGGTGTAGTCCGCCCAGCCGTTCGCCGTGAACGCGATCCTCACTCCGACAGCTGGTGAGGCTCCACCGAACCCGCCGCGACGTCGGCGAGGCTCTCCCCGAGGCGCTGGGCGTTGCGCGGCGACTGGAGCAGGTACACGGTCTCCTTCAGCGACCGGTACTCAGCAGCCGAGACCAGGAACGCGGTGCCCTTCTTCGAGAGGATCTCCACCGCGATCTGATCGGCATTCACCTCTTCGATCAGCGGGAACAACCGCTGGCGCGCTTCGCTGGCCGTCACGGACATGGAGACTCCATCGGCTAGTGGGAGGAGAAACCGTCCCACCCGGCTGCTTTCGCGCGGCCGACCCGTTCCGGCCGAGTGTCCTGGCCGACGCGAAGGCGCATGTGTCGAAGGTCGTCGCGCGGGTCAGCGGACAGCACCAGCGCGGCGACGTGAGGGTGCACGGCAAGTCCTCCGCGGTGCTGCTGGCCACCGAGGACCTCGAGTCGCTGGAGGAGAGCATCGAGACCTCGCCGACGCCGACACCATGCGGCGGCTGCACGCCTCGAGGCCGAGCTCGCCCGCGGCAAGGTCGAGAACCGTGAGGACCTGGCGGCGGCCATGGCCCGCCGGCGCAGCAGGCGGCACTGAGCGACGCTCCGTAGTCCTACCTCCTGGCCATCACCCCCGCCGCCCGCCGGCCAGGACCTGAGCCACGACGGCCCCGATGATCGGGCCGCGGGTCTCCGCCCGCGCCTCCTCGGTTCTGCGGGCCTTCGTCGCGCGGGGGTGCAACGCCACCGCCAGCCTCGTCGCCGTGCAACTCGGATACGCCCGAGTGGACTGGCGATGAACGGCAGGTGACGAATGAGTTCCAACGCCTTCGGCCTTTCTGCCCGATTTCTCCGCATCACCCGACTCGCTCCCAAGACCGTCTCGGAACACGCCGCCTCCACGATGACCGGCGCTTCACCCGGAGAACCGCGAAGGCCCGTTTCTGACTGAGAGGCGCGACCCTCGACAAATCCGTGAGCGCGCTCACGCGTTTCCCGAGAGGCGGACCACGATGCGCGTGGAGACCGCTTCGATCGATGACGTGCGTCACCACGTGTTGAGGCGGATCACAGCCGGCCTGCGTGAAATTGCACGCCCGACCGCCAACACTGAAAAGGCGACGCAGACTCGGTCGCACGACGAGAGAGAAAAGAAGAGGTGTTCCATGTCCTTCACGACGATCACGACGATCACGACGATGCGTACCTCGATCGCCCATCGCCGCGCCTCGCGCACGGCGCGCCGGCGTCTCGCGCAGGAGCTGGCCTCGTACCAGACGCCCGCCGAGCGCATGGAGCTTGGCCTGATCCTCGGCCGCTACTCGGCGGAGGAGACCGCAGAAGTCGACGCGATCCTCAGCCGACAGGCCACGTAGGCCCCGTCTCGCCCCGGCAGCTGACCACCCTGCGCCGGTACTGCCGACACGTCTTTCGGGCGCATACCTCTCCCCGCAGCGCTCGTTCCATGACAGCCGCGGCCTCGTTCGACGACCGCGACGCAACGTGCCCGTACAGGGGTCCGGTGCGTCAGAATTGGAAATGTCCCAGGATCATCACGGCCGACCGATCCGGCACGCCACGCCGAGCAGCGGCGCATTCACCGTGTGCCCGTCGCCCGAAGGCCGCACGGAGCATGTCTCCCCGGGTGAGAGCACGAAGCGGCTCGTGCGCCTTTTGCCCGCAGCCGTCGGCCGCGGGTCCACAACCGTTTGTCCGGGTTCACTGGCGCAGGTCAAGGGAGATACGGAACGGCGGCGCTCGGTGGCGGACCAGCCCGAACAGGGTGCGATGGTGGTCAAGAGTCGCCGCCGGACTGTCTCCATGCCCCACCTCCGAATCGGCCGGTCCGGGCCGCGGCCGAAGTGGTGAGGCGCGCTGGGGAGCTCGAGACCACACCGGCGCAGCTGGCGGTGGCGTTCACACTGGGCGGCCACCCAGGCACCTCTCCGGGCCCGGGACCCGGCGCCCGGGCGTGGTGGCGGCGTCAGCTCCTGGCCGGGCTCTCGACACGATCTCCGACCTCCGGCAGCAGCAGGCCCTCGTCGGGTCCGTTCCCGCGAAGCTCCAACTGTCCGGGCATCACACCGCGATGCGTGGATGATGGCCCGATGCTGATCATCGAGGATCGGGATGACGTTGCCGTTCTGCGCATCGACCACGGCCGGGTCGGCGCCCTCGACGTGGAGCTGCTGAACGCCCTCACCGAGGCCGTGACCGCATCCGACCGGGCGCTGGTCATCACCGGCACCGGCGCGTCCTTCTCCGCCGGGGTGGACCTGCGCCGGATCCTGGACGGCGGCCGGCCATACACCGAGGAGCTCCTGGCGGCCCTGTCCCGCACCTTTCGGGTCGTGTTCGACCATCCGCGGCCGACCGTCGCGGCGGTCAACGGGCATGCGATCGCCGGCGGCTGCGTGCTGGCCCTCGCCTGCGACCTGCGGCTGATGTCGGGTGGACGGATCGGGTTGACCGAGCTGGCGGTCGGCGTCCCCTTCCCGACCACCGCCCTGGAGATCGTCCGGCACGCGCTCGGTTCCCGTGCCGGCCAGGTGCTGTTCGGCGCGCAGACCGAGGACCGCGAGCGTGCGCTGGCCCTGGGGATGATCGACGAGCTCGCCGAGCCGGGCGAGCTGCTGCCGCGGGCGGTCGCGCTGGCCACCGAGCTGGCCGCCCGGTTGCCCGAGTCCTACCGGCTGGCCAAGATCCAGCTCCACCGCCCCGCGAACACGGCGATCGAAGCGAACGCCGGTGGCGACGCAGCCATCCTCGCCGGCTGGGCCTCCGACGACACCCGGCTCCGGATCGAGGGCGCCCTCGCGGCGCTGACCCGGCGCTGAACTCGGTACCCGAACTGCCGGGGCGGCTGAGCGAAGCCTGCGGATGTCCACCGGAGTACGTCTCCGCAGGTCAACCGGCGGAACGGTCGAGGGCGGACCACCTGGACGGCGATGAGTAACGTCACTTGGCGACCCTCGCGGCACCCTCTCGAGGCGACCACCAACGCTCAGACCGGACGGTGCGCCAGTCCGCCCGCCGGAACGGCGTCCACGTAGCTCGCCGGTGCGCCGGGCAGCGCAGCGACGACCTGAGTCACGTCGAACCGGGCGTCAGCGAGCAGCCGGGTGTACTGCAGGCCGGTGCGTTGACGTCGATCGGGCGTGACGGCGAGCATCTCGAGGTCCAGCAGCTTCCCCATGGACGGCCGGGGTCGTCAGGCAGCACCAGTTCGATGATCAGCAGGCGTGAGTCGGCGCGCATCGCGGATCGGCATGTCCCGAGGATCTGCAGTGCACTCCCGTCGTCCCAGTCGTGAACGATGTTGCTCAGGATGTAGAGGTCGGCTGCCGGCGGCACCTGGTCGAAGAAGTTCCCCGCGACCCGCTGGCACCGGTCGGCGACCCCGGCGGCGTGCAGTACCGGTTCGGCTTCGGCGACCACCTGCGGGGTGCGAGCAGGGCGCCGGTGCCGCCACCGACGTCGACCAGGGTCGTGTATCCGGAGAAGTCGTACACGACAAGGATCCCGGCCAGAAAGCTCCCGGCGATGTCCTGCATGGCGCCGTCGAAGACGGCGGCGTCGTCGGGATGTGTCTCCAGGTGGCCGAACAGATCGGTGTCGTGCACCCGCGCGAACGCCGGCTCTCCGGTCCGGACGGCATGTTCCAGGTCATCTCCAGGCACGTTCGCGGGATCCGTGACGTCGTTCGAAGCTCGTTGCTGTACCGGTTGCCGTACTTCTCCCTCGCGGTCGGCCGTGTCAACCGGAGGGCGAGGGTCGCGCGCCGACCGTGCACCAGCAGCTTCCGAGGTCGCCGCCGCACGAGTGAACCTTGCGGTGCGGCCAAGCCGGCTCATCAAGCCGGCCTGCCTCCCTGCCACCGGGGATGGTGTCGCCACGACCGCTCTGCATCGGCCCCGCAGGCGGGGAACCCGCTGGGCACAGCAGGTCCGTACGCCGCCGAACACCGCGCTCCGGGGCTAGGGTGCGAACGCTCGATGCCCGCCAGGGAGAACCGATGATCACGCTTCTCACCGCGCTGAGCGGAATCGCCTGGACCGTCGTCTACATCGAAGCGATCCGGGTGGGGTTTGCCCAGCGGACCTACGCGCTGCCCGTTGCCGCCCTCGCGCTGAACATCGCCTGGGAGTCCATCTACTCGGTGTGGGGCCTGGCCACGGAGCCCGGCCTTCAGGCGTACATCAATCTCGTGTGGGCCCTGGCCGACGTCGTCATCGTCTACACCTTCTTCCGGTACGGCCGGCGGGAGCTGCCCTCCTTCCTCACCCGGGGCATGTTCATCGGGTGGGGGGTCCTCGTCTTCGTCACGGCCTACGTCGTCCAGTGGGCCTTCGTCGTCGAGTTCGACTACGCCCAGGCGGCGCGCTACTCAGCGTTTCTGCAGAACCTGCTGATGTCTGGACTGTTCATCGCGATGTTCGTTGGGCGGCGCGGGCCGCGCGGGCAGTCGATGACCATTGCGGTCGCGAAGTGGATCGGGACCGCCGCGCCCACGATCATCTTCGGTGTCCACGAGAGTTCTGCCTTCATCCTGACGCTCGGAATCCTGTGCTTCGTCTTCGACGTGGCCTACATCGCGCTCCTGGCCTGGGCCCGGAGGCATCCCGACGCCCTCCCGGCCGGCGAGGAGATTCGACTGGTGCACGGGGCGACGGACTCCGCACAGGGTGCCTGGTGGTCACAAAGGTGGTGAGGAATCGCGGTCGCGAACTGCACGAGCACTGATCTTCAGCGACCGTGGCGCCGTAGCGGAGCGTGACGGTGAGTCAGCCGGATCACCTGCGTGTCCCGAGCATTCCACCCACCCGACGTCGCCCGGCGGAGGTGCAGCTGGTCGTCAGGACGCGCCCGGCACGGCGGCGGTCTTCGGGAGCATGTGCGAGAGCTGGTCGTGCAGTTGTGCGGGCAGCGGGACCGGGCGTTCCCCGTCCCCGACGTACACCGCCAGGTGACGTCCCTCGATGGCGAGGGCGTTCCCGCTGCGGATCTGCCACGTGTAGCCGATCGACGACGTGCCCACCGTGGCGACGCCGAGGGCGAGCTCGAACTCGTCGTCGAAGCGCAGCGGGGCACGGTAGGTGGCCTGGACGTCGACGCGGGGGAAGCCGCCGTGGAAGGAGTGGCCGAGGCTGCGGAGCAGGTCGTGTTCGGCGGCCTCGGCCCAGCGGAAGGCCGCGGTGAAGTGGATGCGGCCGCCGGCGTCGGTGTCGACCCAGGCGACCCGGCCGCGGTAGCTGTGACGGGTCGGGGTGCTGGCCGCGGTCATGAGTCTGCCTTCGCTGCGTCCGGAGTGTCGGTGGGGGTGTCGTACTGCTGGCGGAGGGCGAGCTTGTTGAACTTGCCGACGGCGGTCTTGGGGATGGCCTCGACGATCTCGATCCGTTCGGGCAGCCACCAGCGCGCCACCTTCGGGGCGATGAACTCGCGCAGCTCTTCGGGTGTGGCGGTGGTGCCGGGCCGGAAGGCGACCACGGCCAGCGGCCGTTCGGTCCACTTCTCGTCGGCGACGGCGACGACTGCGGCCTCGGCGACCGCCGGGTGGTCCATCAGGGCGCTCTCCAGCTCGGGGGTGGAGATCCACTCGCCGCCGGACTTGACCAGGTCCTTGGCGCGGTCGGCGATGCGGATGTAGCCGCGGTCGCTGATGGTCACGACGTCGCCGGTGCGGAACCAGCCGTCGTCGGTCCACTGCTCGGCGCTGGCCTCCGGGGCGCCGACGTACTCCTGGGCGACCCAGGGGCCGCGGATCTCCAGCTCCCCCAGGCTCTGTCCGTCCCAGGCGACGTAGCCGGCGTCCCCGCGGGCCCGGATCTCCAGGAACGGCATCGGCACGCCCTGGGCGTAGCGGTGCGGGCGCTGCTCGTCCTCCGGTGCGTCCTGCAGGTCCCAGGTCAGGTTGGCGACGGCGCCCATGACGAGCTCGGTCATGCCCCAGGTGTGCACGAGCGGGACGGCGTGCCGGCCGCGCAGGCCCTCGATCATCGCCGGTGGAGCGGTGGCGCCGCCGCTGAGCACCGCACGGAGCGAGCTGGTGTCGTGCGTGCCGGGTGCGGCGTCGAGGGTGTTGAGCAGACCCATCCACACGGTGGGCACGCCGCCGGTGAGGGTGACCCGCTCACCTGCGATGAGCTCGAGCAGGCTGTCCGGGTCGAGGAACGGCCCGGGCAGCACCTGCTTGGCGCCGAGCAGGGCGGCGGTGTACGGCCAGCCCCAGGCGAGAGCGTGGAACATCGGCACCACCGGCATGACGACGTCGTCGTCGCGGATGGCCAGCCACCCGGGCAGGGCACTGGACAGCGCGTGCACGGCGATCGCGCGGTGCGACACCTCGACACCCTTGGGCCGGCCGGTGGTGCCGCTGGTGTAGGTGACCAGCGCGGTCGACCGCTCGTCGAGTTCGGCGGGCTGCCACTCCGGGTCTCCGGTGGCGAGCAGCTGCTCATAGCCCAGCAGTCCCGGGGGTGCCGTTCCCACCACCACGACGTTCCGGAACGGAGTGCGGTCGCGGATCTGCTCGTACAGGGGAAGGAACGCCTCGTCGACGATGAGGACCCGGTCGCCGGCGTGGTCGGCGATGAAGGCGATGTCGTCGGGGTGCAGCCGCGGGTTCAGCGGATGGGTGACCAGGCCGGCGATGGGCGCCGCGTAGTAGGCCTCCCAGTGCTGGCGGTGCGTCGCGCACAGGGTCGCCACCCGCGTGCCGGGCTCCAGTCCGAGCCGGAGCAGCGCGGAGGCCAGCCGGCGGGCCCGGGCGGCCAGCTCCCCGTAGGTGGTGCGGTGACAGCTGCGGTCGGGCTCGCGGCTGACCACCTCGCGGTGCGGGGAGAACTGCTCGGCGCGGCGCAGGATCGCGGCGATGTCCAGGGACTGGTGCATCGCCCTCACTCCCCCGCCGTGCCCACCCGGCCGGCGGCCGCCGCGGTGAGGTCGTCGCGGCGGTGCTGGGCGATGAACGGCTGCTCCACCACGGTGGCCCGCAGCCGCCAGGTCGGGTATCCGGGGAAACCCCAGTCGACGGTGACCGCGGTGCCGATCGGCAGCTCCCGGTCGACGCGGGCGTTGCTGATCATGCGTCGGAGGTTCGGGCTGTAGGTCGCGGCGGAGGCCCACCCCACCTGCTCGTCGTCCCGGCGCACGCGCTGGAACTGCAGGCGGAACTGGCCCCACGGGAGGTCCGGCGGCGGCGGGGCGGGAGCGTCACGGAACTGGGCGGCGAACAGCTCGCCGATGTCGTCGGCGTTCCAGAGCAGACCACGCCAGAGCCGGCGGGGTCCGCCGGCGTCGGCCTCGGCGCGCAGCGCGTCCCGGCCGACGAACTCGTGGTCGAGGTCGACGGTGTACCCCCAGCCGACCTCGGCCGGGGTGACCAGCTGATCGGCGAGGTCGTAGTCGACGGCGGCCAGCTCCTCCTCGGTGACCCACAGCCGGGCGAAGCGGGACAGCTTCTCGCGCGGGAACCGGTCGGGCAGGAAGTCGCGGATGATCGTGGGCATGTTGCTCTCGGTGTGGCCGATCAGCTGCGCCTTGAAGCCCAGCTCCCGCAGCCCGAACTCCCGGCCGACCTCGCGGATGCGGCGCCACAGCTCGTGCGCGCGGCCGGTGTCGGTGCGCATGAAGAACTCGTAGCCGACCTCGCCGGTCACGCCCTGGCGCTGGACGATCACCTCGGTGCCGAAGAGCTCGATGCGGCGCCAGCGGGAGAAGCGCATGTCGGTGAACGCCTCGCCCGTCACGGCCTCCAGCACCTGCAGGGAGTGGGGCCCCTGCAGGGCGTAGCACGTCCAGTCGGGGGTCTGGTCCTCCAGCTGGACGTCGATGCCGAGCTGCTCGGCCTGCCGCGGCAGCCAGAACTGGGCGCCGGACTGGGTGAACAGGTAGTCGTTGTCGCCGAGCTTGAGGGCCAGCCCCTCGATCGCGATCTTGCCGTGCTCGCTGAGCATCGGCGTGAACAGCGTCTGCCCGAGCTCCTGCCGCCGCACGCTCTTGACCGAGATGCGGTCCAGGAAGTCCTCGGCGTTCGGGCCGGTGATGCGGACCTTGTTCAGCCAGCTCCAGTCGCCCAGGACCGCGGTGGTGCGCAGCGCCCGCGACTCCTGCCACCAGCGGGTGTACTCGTACCCCATCAGGAAGCCGCCGTTGAGGTGCATCCACGTCTTGCTGATGTTGGTCTCGTCCTGCGCCGGCGCCCCGGGCGAGCCGAGGTATGGGCGCTCGAGGAACGCCGGCTCGCGGTACTGGTTGGCGCGGTGGTACAGCTCCCGCAGGTCGTCCATGGTTCCTCGCTCATCACGTCGTCGCGGCCCCGTGGGGACGATCCCAAAGCTAGACGCTCACTCGGACGAGCGTCAACACTGCTGTCCAATGTCGATCGGATGTCGCCGGTGCCTACGATCCTCGGCGTGAGCCAGGTGACGGAGGGCGTGGACGCGGCGGCCGGCGCCGGGGTGGGGACGCGACCGCAGCACCTGCTGCTCACCCTGCTGGGCGACTTCTGGTACCACCGCACCGAGTCGCTGCCCTCGACGGCGCTGGTCCGCCTGCTGGCCGAGTTCGGCGTCACCGAGCAGAACGCGCGCGCCGCCATCAGCCGCCTGGCCCGCAAGGACCTCCTCGTCGCCACCCGTCAGGGCCGGCGGACTGCGTACGCGCTGAGCGAGGCCGCGCACACCACTCTCCTCGAGGGGACTCACCGGATCTTCCGGTTCGGCAGCGATCCGCAGCCGTGGGACGGCCGGTGGACGATGGTGGCCTTCTCCGTTCCCGAGGAGAACCGCTCCCTGCGGTCCACGCTGCGCACGCGCCTGCGGTGGCTGGGGTTCACCGCGCTGTTCGACGGCGTGTGGGCCGCGCCGGGCGATCACAGCAGCCAGGCCGACGCCCTGCTCGCCGAACTCTCCCTGAGCACCGCCACCATCGTCGTCGGCACGGCCTGCGGGCCCGCCGACGGCGACCCGGCGCGCGCCTGGGACCTCCAGGAGCTGGGCGACCGCTACGCCGACTTCCTCGAGGACTTCAGCCGGGTCGCCGACCGAGTCCACGCGGGCGAGGTCACCGATGCCGAGGCGCTGGTGCTGCGGACGACGCTCATCGACGTCTGGCGCACCTTCCCCGCGCTCGACCCCGAGTTGCCGGCCGAACTGTTGCCCGCGAAGTGGCCGGCACGCCGGGCCCGTGAGCTGTTCACCGACGTCTACGACACCCTCGGCCCGCAGGCCACCCGCCGCTTCCGGGAGCTCGTCGCGGTCGACGACCCGAGGGCCGCGCTGCTCGCCCGGCACCACACGTCGGTGGAGGCCCTCGCCGAGGACTGACCCCGGCGAGAGATCCCGCGCCTCAGTCTCCGGTCTGGGCGACGAGGTCGTCCGTGCTGACCTCGGTCTCGATCAATCCGTCCGCGAGGGCCAGCTCGACGAGACGCTGCGTCGACTCGGCGTTCACCTCCGGCTGCCAGCGCGGCAGGGTGATCTGCTCGATGACCTCCGGCGGGATCTGGGTGTAGGTCCCGATGATCGCCCGAGCCTCGTCGGGGTTCTGCTGCGCGTACTCCGCCGACCGGGCGACGGCGCCGGCGAAGCGCTCGACGAGGTCGGGGTTCTCCTGCAGCGTCTGCTCGGACGTGAAGTACGCGGAGGCCATGAGGTCCGGCGACACGTCGATCCAGTTCCACGCGACCGGCACGGCCCCCTGGGCGAGCGCGCCCGTCAGGAAGGGCTCGACCACCCAGATGGCGTCCACCTGGCCGTTCTGCAGCGCCGCGCCCATGTCGGGGAAGGGCAGCTCGACGAACTGCACGGCGTCCGGGTCCCCGCCGGCCGCCCGGACGGACTCGCGGATGGACGTGTCCCCGATGTTGCTCAACGTGTTGACCGACACCCGGCGGCCGGCCAGGCCCGCGGCGTCCTGGATGTCGCTGCCCGGCGGCACGACCACCGCGCCGTAGTCGGCGCCCACCTCGCCGGTGCTGGAGCCGCCCGGGGCGATGATCTTCACCGGCAGGCCCTGACTGCGCGCCACGATCAGCGACGTGGGGTTGCTGAACCCGAAGTCCAGCTCACCGCTGAGCACGCTGGGAACGATCGCCGCGCCGCCCTGGGCGATCTGGAACGTCAGCTCGATCCCCTCGTCGGCGAAGAACCCCTGCTCCTGTCCCAGGTAGATGGGGGCCAGGTCGACGAGGGGGAGGACACCGAGCGAGACCTGCGTGACCTCACTCCCCCCGGTGGTGGCTCCGCCCTCCTCGGACGACGACCCACCTCCGCAGCCGGCCGCGAGCAGGCAGGCCGCAATGGCGGCCGACAGGGCCTTCGGGATGCGCATGAGGACTCCTCGTTGATCCACCACGGATGCGCCGAGACGGCGCCCCCGAAAGGTAGACACCAACCTGGCCGATCGTCAATGCGCTAGTCAAGAGTTGCGGGCGGCGTGACCTGCGTCGCCACACCCTCCCGTCGGCGCACCACGGGGCAGGCCAGGTCAGCCGCCGCCGGTGTCGATCCCCGGGAGCTGCAGTTGGACCCGGTAGCGCGCCCCGGGTGCAGGCCCGCCAGCCGGGCGGACCCGGCGGCCAAGCGCCCACCGCGACCGGCGCGTACAGGGCGTCGCCCAGATCCGGCACAACGACGCCGTGCAGGTGGTTGTGCGGGTCGGGGAGGGACGCCGGCTGGCCGGCTCGGCGTGACGGCAGGCCGGCTTCGTCTCCACCACTCGGGCGTGCCCTCCCATGCCAGTCCGGTGCTGAGTGAGGGCACCCCGACGGCGTTGGACACAGCGCGCCACGAGCCTTCTGCGTCGGACCCCGGGGGGTCCGGCACGCGCACGGACCGGCAGTCCAACAGTCATCGAGCTGCGTCCAGGGATCGCCTCCCCCTCGGGAGGAAACCGTAGGACCGCAGCAGAATCGCAACGCACTGCCCGGCGGCTTCCTCCAGTTCTTCTCCAGTGGATCTGGCGGCCTGCTCCCGTCGTTGTCGATCGACGTGACCGTGCCGGACTCGAAGGGTGCTCCGAACCCTCGTGACAGAACCCGAGCGCGCTCCATGGCAGGGCGGCCGAAGCACCACCGGGGGATGCGGCCGATGGTTGCGCCCGCCGGGCGAGGACCGTCGCCAGAGCGGCGCCTCGCTCCGGTCAGGGACGAGCAGACGACGAGGGATCCGACCGGTCGGTTCCGGCGAGCGCCCGCTGGACCGCTGCCAACCACAGGGTGACGGCGTGCGCGCCGGGGTCGACCCGACCGACGGCCCGCTCGCCCACGTAACTGGCGCGGCCACGGCGAGCGACCAGGCCGGCCGTCGCCGTGGCGCCGTCACGGGCGGCCTCGACCGCCGCGGCCAAGGCCACCGGCCAGGCGCTGGCAGCCTCCGCGGCCAGGGCGCGGGCGGCCGGTACGAGTGCGTCGACCATCGTGGCATCCCCCGGCTCGGCTCCCCCGAGTTCCATGACGCCGTCGACGCCGGCCGACAGCGCGGCGGCCCAGTCGGCCGGCTCCGGCTCGGGAACGGCCTCCAGTGCCCCGGCCGCGCGCAGGAGGAGCACCGCGTACAGCGGGCCGGAGGTGCCGCCCACCACCCGCCTGACGACCGCGGCCATGGCACGAAGAGTCGCAGCGGGGTGCTCGCCGGGCAGGCGATCCAGCGCGTCAGCAAGGGCCGTGGCCCCCCGCTCCAGGCTGGCGCCGAGGTCACCGTCGCCCACCTCGCGGTCCATCGCGGTCAACTCCGGCTCGGCGTCGGCCAGCGTGGCCGCGACCGCCACGACGGCCCGTCGCAACGGCGAGTCCTCGGGGACCGGGATGTGTCCGTCGTCCGTCGAGACGACCGGCGCCACGGACGGTTCGGCGGTGACGGCGACCCGGCCCTGGCCGGCCGGTGGCCACGCGGGCGCGGCGGACGGAGCGTCCAGCCAGGCCAGGACGGTGTCGTCCACGGGCAGCACCGACAAGGAGCAACCGGCCATCTCCAGCGCGGTCATGAAGGTTCCGACCCAGGCCCGCTCCACGGTCACACCGACCGAGCGCAGCCGGGCGAGCGCTGCCCGCGCGACGATGGACAGCTCCATCGGTGGGGTCCCACCCAGGTTGTTCACCAGCACCACCGCGCGGTCGCCGGCGCGGATGCCCCGGTCGCCCAGGATCTGGCCGAGCAGCCGATCGACGATCTCGTCGGCGGGGCGGTTGTCCGTCCGCTCGACCCCGGGTTCGCCGTGGATCCCCAGGCCCCACTCGATCTCGTCCGGCCCCAGGTCGAACCCCGGCGCTCCGGCGGCCGGCACGGTGCAGGCCGAGAGGGCCACTCCCATGGTGCCCACGGCCCCGGCCACCGCGGCGGCCGCCGCGGCCACCTCGGCCAGCGGCCGGCCGTCCTCGGCCGCGGCGCCGGCGACCTTGTGCACGAGGACGGTCCCGGCCAGGCCGCGCCGGCCGGCGTTGCGCCCGTCGGCCGCCAGCGCGACGTCATCGGCCACGACCACCACCTCGACCGGGATGCCCTCCTGCCGGGCGATCTCGGCGGCGAGCCCGAAGTTGAGCCGGTCACCGGTGTAGTTCTTCACCACGAGCAGGACGCCGGCCTCGCCGCCGACCACCCGGATCGCGGCGAGCACCGCGTCCGTCGACGGGGAGGTGAAGACGTCGCCGACGACGGCGCCGGAGAGCATGCCGGCCCCCACGAAGCCCGCGTGCGCCGGCTCGTGCCCCGCCCCGCCGCCGGAGAGGACGGCGACCACGCCGCGCCGTCGTTGCTCCTGGGCGTCGGCGCGGACGATCACACCCCCCTCGAGCAGCGTGACGCCAGGGTTGGTGAGCGCGACCCCCTCCAGCATCTGGGGGACGACGTCGGCGGGCGCGTTGACGAGCTTCTTCACGGTTCCCCTCCGGGCGGGTGCTGTCGTCAGGCCGGCGTGACCGAGACCGGCAGCGACGTGTAGCCACGCAGCCAGTTCGAGTACTTGATCTCCGGCTCGCCGGCGGGCTCCAGGCTGGCCACCTTCCGGGCGACCGCGGAGAGCACGCACTCCGCCTCCAGGCGGGCGACGAGCTGGCCGACGCAGGCGTGGATGCCCGCGCCGAGTGCCATGTGCCCGGAGGCCCGGCGGGTGATGTCGAAGCGGTCGGGGTCCTCCCACCGGTCGGGGTCGCGGTTGGCCGCGGCGAGGAACAGCAGCACCTTCTGGTCGGCCTGCAGCTCCACGCCGGCCAGTTCGGTGGCGACGGCGGTGGTGCGGCCGATGATCGGACTGGGCGGCCTGTGCCGCAGGGTCTCCTCGAAGGCGTGCTTGGCCAGCACCGGCTTCTCGCGCAACAGGGCCCACTGGTCGGGGTGGTGCATGAGGGAGTCCAGCGCGAACCCGATGCCGAAGACGGTCGTGTCGATGCCCGCGGACAGGAAGGTCCGGACCAGCAGGGCGGCCTCCTCCTGAGTGATCTCGCCCGCGTCGGCCGCGGCGTAGAGCCCGGCGCCGATGCCGTCGTCGGACAGCGCCTCGCGCCGCATCTGCCACGCCACGTAGTCGGCGGCGTCGCCGGCCCGGTCGACGGCCTCCTGCCACAGCTCGTTGGGCGGGCCCATCGACTGGAAGTTGACGTCGGAGTACGGCAGCAGGTGCTCGCGGCCCTCCGGGGCCAGCCCGACGGCATCGGGCAGCACGGTCAGCGGGAACCGCTCGGCGAGATCCACCGCGGCGTCGAACGTGCCCCGCGCCAGGAGCTCGTCGACGAGGTCGTCCGCGGTGGCGGCGAACTGCACCCGCAGCTTCCGCATGACCTGCGGCGAGAGCGCCTTGGTCATGACGGCCCGGGCCCGGGTGTGCTCCGGCGGGTCCTGGTCGAGGATGACGCTGGGACGACGCCACGTCGCCTCGTGCTTGATGTTGGTCAGGCCGGTGCCGGCCGAGGAGATGTAGGTCTCGTGGTCCTTGAAGACCTGCTCGACCAGGGCGTGCCGACCCACCGCCCACACGCCGTACCGGCTCAGCCAGACCACCGGGCCCGTCTCCCGCACGAGCGTGTCGAAGGGGATGGGGTCGGCGAGCACGGCGCGGGAGAACGGGTCCCCGTCCAGGACCGGGGCGGTCACGGGCAGCGTGGTCATCGTGCAAGCACCTGTCTCGGGTGGTTCGACACCTGTGGCGGGAGCGGTGCCGGTCCCCGCGCCGGCGGCTGCGGGGAGCGGCACCACGCGTCAGTGGTCGGCGAGGATGCCGACACCGGGTCACCGACCCCGGGTATAGCCGGTTTCGATCGCCCGCACACCCTGCACGGCCTCGTCGGGGACCTCGTACAACTGGTCGTCCCACCGGCGCCGGTCGACCGAGCCCCGCTCGACACGAGGGCCGAGGCCCTCCTAACCTCGCCCGGGCAGGCGGGCCGGGAGTAGGGGGACGGGATGCACCGGACGGGTGACCGCGCGCGCCTCGGGCTCGGGCTCGCCGCCGTCGGCCGCCCGGCGTACATCACCGCCGGCCGGGACGCCGACCTGCCAGCCGACCGCTCCCCCGAGGGCCTCCGGCGCCGGGCGCACGAGCTGCTGGATGCCGCGGCCGACCTCGGTGTCGACTACCTGGACGCCGCCCGCTCCTACGGCCGGGCCGAGGAGTTCCTCGGGTCGTGGTTGCCCGGCCGGGTCACGCCACCGCCCTTCGTGGCGAGCAAGTGGGGATACCGCTACACCGCCGACTGGCGTATCGACGCACCGCAGCACGAGGTCAAGGACCACGGTCTCGCCATGCTGGAACGGCAGTTCGAGGAGTCCCGAACGCTGCTCGGGGCCCATCTGCGGCTGTACCAGGTGCACTCGCTCACCCTGGACAGCCCGCTGTGGCAGGACCGCGCCGTCCTGCACGGGCTGGCGCGCATCCGGACCGACGGGGTGGAGATCGGGTTGTCCACGTCCGGCCCTGCGCAGGCCGCGGCCGTCCGCCGCGCGCTCGACGTCGTCGTCGACGGTCAGCCGCTGTTCAGCAGCGTGCAGAGCACGTGGAACCTGTGCGAGTCCTCGGTGGCACCAGCGCTCGCAGAGGCACATGCGGCCGGCTGGCGGGTGGTGGTCAAGGAGGCGCTGGCCAACGGCCGGCTGACCGATCGGGCGGCCGCCGCCAACGGTGGACTGGCCCACGAGGCCCGCACGCACGGTGTCACCGTCGACGCGCTGGCCCTGGCGGCCGCACTGGCGCAGCCATGGTGCGACGTCGTCCTCAGCGGCGCAGTGACCGTGGCGCAACTGACCGCGAACCATCAGGCCCTCACCGTGCGCGACATCCTCGACGCGCAGGACCTCGGGCTGACGCTGGGCATGCAGCAGGACCCCCGCGAGTACTGGGACGGTCGCAGCCGCCTACCGTGGCGATGAGTCGTGGTTCCCCGCGCCCTGGTCGCCGGCCCGCCTGCGACGTCCGAGCCGTGGCCCGGTGCTGTGGCCGCCTCGGCGGCGCCTCCGACGGGGTCATTGCCTCTGGCCGAGGCGGCAGTCGCGCGCCGCTGTCACCTCGAGGACGCGTCCAAGGTCGACATCTCCGAGGAGTCGGGCTCAGCCGATCCAGGTGGCCCGGCTGCTGGACCGGGCCCGCGCGAGCGGCCTGTTCGGCCGACCCGCCTCTGACCTGCGGATCAGCTGTCGGGCTGACAGGATCTGAACCTGCGACCCCGTGACCCCCAGTCACGTCCGAGGGGTCCACCGCCGTCCGCCCGGGTGCCATCCGGCCACATCAGAAGCGGGCGGCGTGCGCCGTCGTCGCTCTCGGTTCGCCGCCGTTCGGAGCGCGTTGCTCTTCCGGTTGCTCTACCGCTCCACGCGCTTCTGCCCGTCCCGTTGGCCCTCCCGTGGTTGCCGTCTCAGGGGGTATCCGAGGTGCCGCGCGACGAGGACAGCGGCTGTGGCCGTGCCCACCCTGCCGGCCGCGCGGCTTCCCCCGGGGCCGTCGGCACCGGAGCGAAGCAGCGCAGCGCAGCCACCGCGAACCGGCTCAGAGTCGAGCGGTTTGGTTCCCTTGCGCCACACGGCCCGGTCGTGTGCCGCTCAGACGACTGAGCAGTGCTCGCAGGCCCCGCTGGGTGGTCGACGCCACGGGTTCCACCCGGGCCAGGCGGTCGTAGTCGTCGGCCCAGCACTGCGCCGGGTACGGCTGGCCCGGGTAGAAGCGGCGGTGGAACTCGATCATCGCCCGGTCGGTCGCAGCCTGCCAGATCCCGTCGTCCCAGCCCGAGCGGTTGTAGTCCCGAGACGGCACCTCGGCGACGCACCCCCGCCAGATCAGCCACTGCTGGATGTTCTGCACGAACGGCCGCTCGCGGACGTAGTAGCCGCCGTGGCTGCGAGCCGGGCCACGGATGTTGCCGTAGTAGTGCCCGCGCGGCAGGTCCCAACCACGTCGCGGCGGAGCGCCCGGGACCACGACCGGCGGCGGCACCGGTGGCGCGGACGGAGGGGGGAGGACTCCGCCTCCGGCCGCCTTGCCGAGGATGCCCGGGATCTGGCCGACCTTCGCGGCGCCGGGGCAGAGCTTGCCGATCACGCTGGACCAGCGCTCACCGCCCGGCTGCAGCCACCCGGGCACCGCGCCGACGCCGCGGGAGTGCTCGATCCCCAGCCGGTGCGGGCCCCAGCCACGCCGGCCGGGTCGACTGTCGGGCAGCAGCTCCAGCGGCACGCCGTGGATGGCGCGGGCCCAGCGCATGATGTCGGCGAGCCGCTCCTCCTGGGCCGGGGTCCACAGCTCGCTCTCGACCTGAGCGCTCGAGCCGGTGCCGCCCTGGGTCTCGATGGCAATCGCGTCGTCGTTGGCCTCGACGTCCGCGAACGCCCGAAACGCGGTGTCCACGTACTGCTCGCAGTAGCCGTCCTTGGCGACGTAGAAGTGCCAGGTGTTGCCGTTGAACGGTGGCAGCGACCGGCGCTCGGAGACGGCGACGTGCAGGATGCCGCGACCCTGCTCGGTGCGGGGGGTTCTCCCGCCGAAGTCGGTCGGCTTGAAGACAGCTCCGGGGTAGATGGCCACGGGTCCTCCAGGGTCTCGGCCATGGCCGGTCGCGGCCGCGACCGGCGAGGAACAGCACGCTTCATCGCCCGAGGCCCACGGCCGAAGCCGACCGCCCGGGGCGTGTCCTGCGGATCGTCTGAGCGGTCGGTGATGATGCGGTTGCGATGGTGGGGCGCGGCGCCTGAGAGCACCGGGCGACGACCGGTCGGCCTGCACGCCGGCCCACGGCAGGGGATCAGCCAGACACATCTCCGCCCGGGTCGGTGCGCCCTCCCCTGCCGCGCGGGCC
The DNA here is from genome assembly GCF_051383655.1 of Geodermatophilus sp. CPCC 205761. Taxonomy (NCBI): domain Bacteria; kingdom Bacillati; phylum Actinomycetota; class Actinomycetes; order Geodermatophilales; family Geodermatophilaceae; genus Geodermatophilus; species Geodermatophilus sp. CPCC 205761. Next base: position 8,807 of record NZ_JALPKQ010000016.1, on the reverse strand, counting down.
ACCGATGGACGAGGCGTCACCCGCGATCGTCTCGTTGCTCCCGGTCCCGTCGTACAGGTACTGCAGGCGCTGTTGCGCTTCGCGGACCTGATCGAGTTCGGCGGTGAGCCGCAGCACGTCGAGGCGGAGGGCGAGTACCCGTTCCACGTAGGGAGGGATCGTGGGCTCAGAGGTGCCGTGCCGCCCGGCCGCCACCGGGGCGTGACTCGCCGCCGCGTGCCGCTCCAGGGCGCGCTCGTGGACGACCGGGGAGGGGCTGACGGACACGCGAGCGGAGCGCTCCGCGATCCGCTTGCGCAGCGCTACGGCCAATGGCCGGTAGGAGCCTCGGAACTCGGCACCGGGTCGTCCCGGAACAAGCGGCACGCCGTTCGCGTCGATGAACGTCGCCAGATTCGCCGACAGGCTCTCACCGCGCTCGTCCCAGGGCGTGGAGGTGGACCACGACCACATGTACACGCCGACGTACCACATCGGCTGCCCCGGCACGTCCCCCCACAACTCTGAGGACCGCGAATCCGTATCGACCCCGATGAGGTCGAGCCAGCGTTCGAGCCTGGGGAGGACGACGTCTCCGCCAGGGCAGGACGCCGCCAGGAGCTTGGTGAGGTCCGCGACCTCGAGCTCGGCCCCTCGCTCGTCCGTCCACTCGCGCTCGTGCTGTTCGGTCGACGACGTTGCTCCGGCCGGATGACCCGTGACGTCCGGGGAGCCCGGCGAGGGAAGGGTGGCCCCGCCCCGTCCTGTGCTCTCCGGGTGGCCGGCGCAGGAGGGGTCGTTGCACCTCCCGCATCGAGCCAGGAGTTGGACGCCCTCCCCGTCGATCACGTGGTCCGCACTCACGGTCTCCCCGAGATCGTCGTGGTGGGCCGACCGGCCACGGGGTCGGGGAAGGCCGACGCCGCGACTCGGCGCCGGTTCCGATCCCCGGCTCGGATCGAAGACCGGGCATGTGACGGCGGTCCACGAGCTCCCGTCGAACCACCGCTCGGTCCGTGGGTACTGCTCGTGTGACAAGGGATCCGGATAGAAGCCGGCGGCCTGCGGGGCGGAACCCCGGTTCGTGTCCGGAGCCGAATCGGGACCGGGCTGCGCCGCCACGGGAGTTCCATCCACCAGCAGCCGACGCTGCGCGTCACGTGGTCGTGGAACGGCGCGGGCGACGCCGCGCCGCGGCCGCAGCAGCCGTAGCCACAGGTCCCGGCCGGCGAGAAGCCAAGACGCCGCGAAGGCCCAGACGGCGGCGGTCTCCGCCGCGAACAGCAGGGAAAGCGGCCCGGGGTCGACCGCCCCGTACTGGCCGAGCCCCGCAGCGGCGACCGACAGCAGGACCACCGCACCACAGAGGCCGTGGACGTACGCCGCGGAGAGGTTGCCGCCTTGGGCGCGCTCCCGCCGGGCGAAGAGGAAGGACAGGGCGGCCAGCAGCACGAAGCACCCGCCCGCGGCGATCAGGTGGAGTTGTTCCGTCCGGACCTCGCCGAGCAGCTGCTCCATCGGCGAGCAGCCGGACAGCGCGGGTGTGCTGCCGCACCGGGGGGCTCCGGCGGGGATGCCAGGCCGCCCGATCGGGAGAAACACCACTCCGAGCAGAGCCAGTCCCGCAAGCAGGCTCAACCAGAAGTCCCACGTCCACGGTCGCCCCGCGAGGTAGGTCGCCAGCAGGACGGCGATGATGCACAGAGCGCCGACGAACACGTCCTGCATCGAGGTGTGGTAGTAGGAACTCAGCGAGCTCTCGATGTGCACACCGCCGCCCCGGACCCAGCTCTCCCCGGCGATCAGGACGAGGGGCAGAAGGATGCCGATCGCCCCGACCGCCGTTCGGATGAGCAGGTACGAGCGGACGTAGAGCACCGCCGGATCGCTGCGGTCGGACAATTCACGAGGGCGGGGCAAGGTGTCCGGGCTCGACTGACGCATCGCACCTCCGCATCGGCTCCCCCGGCCGGTGTGCGCGGGGGAGCGCCAGTTGGGAGATGACCGCGTCTCGCCGCCGCCGGGCACACGGGAAGAGCCAGAGGGCGTCGACGGCGCGGCCATCTCACTGCGGTCATCGCTCGGACACGGCTCAGGGATACGCCCACGGGACCAACTGCCCCAGGCGTCACAGCTGTCCCGCATGCCCCGGGCGTGCGGTGGGGTGAGCGCCGGGCCCGCGACAGCCGCTCGGGTTCTCCTGAGAGTCGAGCGAGTCGGCGGGCGACTGGATCGGCGGGAGTGGCTGCATCGAGGGGATGGCCGCGCCGCCCAGGGTCTCCGAGGTCTGGCTGCACATCATCCGGTCGCCGACTGGTCGCTGCTGGTCTGGCCGTCCACCACGCCGTCGTCGATGTCGGCCTGGCGGACCCAGCGGCGCACCGACTCGACGGAGATGTCGAAGTCGGCGGTGACCTCGGCCTGGCTCGAGTCGCCTCGGCGGGCGACCCGCACGAAGTCACGCTTGGACTCCGGCGGGCACTTCTTCGGCACAGCGACATCCTTCCTGCGGGACCAGGTCCACAAAACAGATGTCAGCCAAGAGCGCTGCAGTCCCCCCAACCGGGTCGGCCGTCGCGCTGGCCGAAATCGTCGGCGGCGGAGCCGATCGTGGCCAGCACCAATCCGCTGGCCGCTCTGGCCGGCACGCTTCTGATTTCCCGCGGCAGCGGGCAGGGTCGCTGCTCCAGGCGTTTCAGAGCGGGGCGTCCGCTGACCGACAGCCCATGCCGAACCTCACTCCCCCTGCCCCACCCGGCCGCCCGCCGCCGCGCACCGAGTCCTCTCCCCGCCCCGCAGCACGCCCCGGTGTCGGCGGCGGGGCGACCGCCTCGCCCGTCGCCGGGCCGCAGGCCTCCCCCACCCTGACCGGTGGGCCGTCCTCGTGGTCGGGCCTCGGTGCGCTGCTGGGCAGCGCCGGTGAGCGGGCACCCGCCGACGCGTTCACCCTGGGCGTTGGTCGCCTCCGGCGCCGGCCGGGACGCGAGCGATCACCAGGTGGACCTGTCCGGCAGCTGGGCGCTGCCCGCCGACATGGCCGCCACCCGCGGCTCCAGCGTCATGCGCACCGTGGACAGTAGGAGCAGGCTGCGGTGGAGCGGCTACTGCCCTGCTTTGAGGAGCTGGCCTCCAACGCGCTCCGCCACGGACGCCCGCCGTCGTTCTCGACGGTGAGCCACCGGGGGCACGAAGAGCGGCGGCAGGTCAGGGTCGGTGGTTGCGGCGTCGGATGGTGATGATCCCGGCGACGACCAGCAGCAACGGAATGATCAGTCCCCACATGAGCCAGCCGTTCATCGGTCGCCCCTTCTTGTTCTGTGTGAGTACGAGGCCGCCTCTGACGCGCCTGCTCGTGACTGTCAGCCTGCGCCGGATCTCCGCGCACGGCGTCACCCCACGAGGAGGACCGCGCTCTTACCGCGCCTGGAGCCACACCCGCACCGATGTGCCGGCTGATCGATCCGTACCGCTCGGTGGGGCCCACGCGCGTCGTGGAGAGACCTCTTCCGGTGCCGGGTCCCGGCAGCCACTGCTGGTGGCGCTACAACGCCTACTGCCAGGACAACGAGCTCACCTGGCTGGACTGGGGCTGGCTCCACGAGGAGGACGATCGCCGGGCGCTGGTGGAGTTCACCCGCCGGCTGCTGGAGCTGCGCGCCGACGAACCGGTGTTCCGGCGCCGGGGGTTCTTCCAGGGCCGTCCCCTCTCCGGTGGCACCGGTGAAGGACATCTACTGGGTCAACCCCGAGGGTCGTGAGATGCAGCTCGACGACTGGGGCACGCCGCTGCAGTGCAGCGGCGTCCTGTTGGTCGGTGAGGCGATCGGCGAGCTCGACGAGGTGGACCTGCCCATCACGGGCAACAGCTACCTGCTCCTGCTGAACGGAGCCCCCACGCCGACCGAGTTCCGCATGCCCGACCGGCTGGCGGCCCTCGACATGCGGGTGGTCCTCGACGGCACGGCCAGCGACCGGGAGGGCACGTCCGTCAAGGACGCGCTCGACCTCGAACCGCACTCGGCCGCCGTGCTTCAGGTCAGCCGCCCCTCTGCCGACGCCAGCCCCCCGTAGGCCGACGTCTACACGGTCGGCGCCACCCACCGCCGTGCAGCCGGTGGCCTCCCCAGCCCGGTAGGCCACCGATCCGACCGGAGGCCGGCGAAACCGCGGACGCCCGGTCCGCTCGAGGCGCGGCCGGAGTGTCGCACGCCGACGAAGCGCTCGTCCGGAATCGTGCGGATCTCGCACCCCGCCGACACCTACGGCTGACCGGCCCTCGCTGCCCGGCGCGATCCGCGGATCACCCTCCGGAGGGGAGGCGTCGGCCGGGACGCCTCCCTACCGTCCCCGTCCGACGAGCCCCTCGACTCCGGAGGCCAGGTGTGGACCCGACTCCCGAAACTTCCTCGCCCGTGCGGCCGGCGGTCGACGCGGGCCGGCTGTGGGCGGGCGGTCTCGCCACCGCCGTGGTGGCCGCGCTCGTCGCCCTGGTCGGGGTCCTCGTCGCGGAGGGACTGCTCGACGTGAGCATGGTCGAGCCGCCGCTGCTGCCGATCGGCGACTCGTTCCCGGTGCGGTACGCGCTCACCGCCACTGCCCTGGCGCTGGTCGCCACCGCACTGGCGCACCTCTTGGTGCTGACCACACCCCGCCCGCGCGCCTTCTTCTCCTGGATCGTCGGGCTGGCCACGGTGGTCGGCGTCGTCCTGCCGTTGACCGAGGACGGGTCCCTCGGCGGCCGGCTCGCGACGGCCCTGGTCGACCTGATCATCGGCCTGTGCGTGCTGAGTCTCCTGTCGTCGGTGCTGGCACGGACGGCGAGCGTCCGCCGACCGCCGCCCGGCGGGCGACCGGACCCGCGGTCCTACCGCTGACCGTGGACAACGGGGTGAGCGGGCCCGCGGCCTCCCGCTTTGGCTGACCGTCGTACTCGGCGTTGCCGCCTCGACCGTCGCCGTGGGCATCCACGCCGCCCGCCGGCTGCTGGGACTCGTCGCCCAGGCGTTCGTCCGACCGCCGTCGCCCACCCCCCTCGTCGGTGCGCTGATGCGCCGCGGCATGCGGCGAGGGCTCGCCGTCGCGGTGGCCGTGATCCTGGTCGACGGAGGGCTTCCGCGCGGCCTCCAGGCGCGGTTCGGCGGAGCGCCGCCGCGCTCCCGACCAGGGGCACGAGTGCGTAGGCGAGGACGAGGACGCCTGTCGCTGGGGCGAGCTCGTCACCGTCGGCCCACTGCGAGTCCCCACCACCGCCGAGGAGAGCCCCTGTTGCCGGCAGCCCGGTCGGGCAGTGACCTCTAGCACGGAAGCGACCACGCCGTCCCGGCGGGGGCGCTGGCTACGTATGGCCCGCGCGACCAGGGCACTCCTCGGTCGAGCGGTCCCCGAGCGATGGGGTGGTAGCAGTTCGCCGGCTCGGGGTGAAGGCTCGCGGTCTCGTAGCCGCGGATCACCACGCCGCAGTGGAGGCAGGAGCTTCCGCGCGCCGGCTTCAACGCGCGTTCAGCATGGGGTGGCCATCGACCTGATGATCACCACGATCATGGCTGTCCGGCCGGCGCGCTACGTTCCGACCATGTCCACTAAGCCGCGCACACCGCGCCCCTCCCCCACTTCGGGAACTGGCGGTGGGACGGCTCCCACTTCACGGTGCCCAAGTCCCCCGTCGAACACGGATAGCTGAGGGACTCCCGGACCCGATCCGACACTGCCAGGGCGGCTGCGGGGCGTTCGCACGTGTTCACCGAAGGTCGTCTCAGCAGTCAACGGCGACCGACGACGTCAGCCATCCGCCGCGAACGACCGTGCACAGCACCGTTGGCCACCGTCGTGGCACCACGCGGTGGCCGCCTGATCGGGTGCGCGTCAGCGACGAGCATTCGAGCACGATGGCAGTGGGCGATGTCATCGGAAGACGCCGAACCCCCGACCCGTGATCAGGTCCGGGGTTCGGCGTCTGGTGTGAGCCGAGGGAGCGGTCTGCCTCTGTCACCCGAGCAGCAAGACCCCCGCCAACGAGACACCCGCGACGAGCAGCGTCGACAACGTGGCCACGATGAGCACCGGGCCGCTGCGGCGGAACAGCGTCTTGATCTGCACCGCCGCTCCCATGCCGAACAGTGCGGCGCCGAGGGCGGCGACCTGCACCTGGGAGATCGCGGCGAGCGCACTCTCGGGGACCATCCCGGTGCTGCGGAAGGCGACGCAGGCGAGGAAGCCGAGCACGAACAGCGGCACGATCGGCGGCCGCTTGCCCTCGGTCTTCTGGCCGGCCAAGCGCTTGCGGACGCTGACGGTGGCGACCACCGGGGCCAGCATCAGCACCCGGGTCAGCTTGACCACCACGGCGATGGCGACGACGCCCGCTCCGCCCGCGCCGGCCGCGGCGACCACCTGGCCGACCTCCTGAATACTGGCCCCGGCCCAGATGCCGAACTGCTGGTCGGTCAGGCCCAGCGGGCCCGCCAGCAGCGGCAGCAGGACCATCGCCAGCGTGCCGAACAGGGTGACCATCGCGATGCCGACGGTCACGTCCTCCTCGTCGGCGCCGGCGGTGTCCTCCATCGCCGCGATCGCCGAGGCCCCGCAGATGGCGAAGCCGGTGCCCAGGATCAGACTGCGTGCCGCGCCCAGTCGGACCCGGTTGCCCAGCCAGGTGGTCACCACCAGCGTGATCACCAGGGTAGCCGCGACCAGGCCGATGGTGCCGAGGCCGAGCGCGGCGATCGAGCCGAAGGAGACCGAGAAGCCGAGCAGCACGATCCCGACCCGCAGCAGTCGCTTGGTGATCTTGCCCAGCGCCTGCCGCGCCCCGGCGGGCAGCAGCCGGGTGTTGCCGGCCAGCATGCCCAGCGCGACCGCCCAGGTGAGCACGCCGATCGCGGGAACGAACTGGTGGGCCAGCATGGCACCGCCGAGCCCGAGACCGGCGGCGAGCAGCCCGGTCCACACCTTCCGGCGGGGTGCCGCGACGGGGGTCGCGACGGCCTCGTCGATGTCGTTCTCACGCACGTCCTCGCGGGTCAGAACGGCGGTCATCGGGTGACCGAATGAGCGTTGACCTTGGCGAGGCTGCGCAGATAGAACTTGCGACCGATCAGCAGGGCGATGAGCGCGCCGACGGCCACGATCGGAACGATCTTCATGGCGCCGACCAGGCCGAACTTGTCGGCCAGGATGCCGGTGACCAGCGGGCCGGCCGCCAGGCCGAGCAGGTTGTTCGCCAGCGTGAGCGTGCCCAGCGCCGTGGCGCGGATCGACTCGTGGGTCAGGTTGGAGACCATCGCACCCGCCGGGCCGGAGGTGCCGGCGGCGAAGAAGACGCCGACCGCCAACAGCAGCAGCTGCGCGCCACCCGGATTCAGCGAGAAGCCGACGCCGAGGCAGACCAGGGAGGCCGACGTGTAGACGATGGCCGTCGTCCACTTGCGGATCGCCACGGTCCGGCTCAGCCGGTCGGTGACCGCGCCGCAGACGATCATGCCGACGCCCATGAAGAGGATCGCGATCGCGGCGACGCCGGCGGCCTTGTCCGGTGCCAGGCCGTAGGCACGACCCAGGTAGCTGGGCAGCCAGGCGAACAACGAGCCGGCGATGAACAGCTGCAGACCGCTACCGACGTAGGCGGCGATGACCGATGGGGTGCTGAACAGGCTGCGGAGCTTGGCCCGGCCGCCGGGGGCCGCCACCGGCTGGCCGTCGGTGGGGCTGGCGACGCGGTGCGCCTCGAGCTTCTTGTCGCTGATCAGCGCCCGGTAGGCGACGACGAGGACCAGGCCGAGGATGGCCATGGCGGCGAATGACCAGCGCCAGCCGAACTGGACGGCGAGGGCACCACCGAGGGCGACGCCGAGCACCGAGCCGAACGAGCCGCCGGCCATGAAGGCACCGGTGAGCGAGGCCCGGCGGTAGACCGGGAAGACGGCCAGGACGACGGCCAGGCCGACGCTGCCGTAGGCGGCCTCACCGACGCCGATGAAGACGCGGGCCAGCATCAGCTGCTCGTAGTTGGCCGCGACGGCGGAACCCGCGGTGGCCAGGCTCCAGATGACGGCCATGAGGACGATCGAGCGGACCCGGCCCCATCGGTCGCCGAGCAGGGACAGGGGGACCGCCAGCACGCCGACGGTCAGCGCGACGACGCTGGTCAACCCGCCGAGTTCGGTGTCGGTCAGGGCCCATTCCAGCTTCAGGAACGGGAAGACGGCGGACAGCACCTGCCGGGACATGTAGTCCGACAACAGCAGGGCGAAGGTGAGGGCGAAGACGAGCCAGGGGAAGTACTTCCGGGCCCGGGGGGCCGCATGGGTCGAGGGCAGGTCGACGACCCTGTCGTCCACCCTCTCGGTGATCAGGGTTGCCATGACGAAGCTCCAGTTCGACGAGTCGATGTGCGATCCAGGTGCCGCCCGGACGGGCGGCGGGTCGAGAGGGTCGACGTCGAACCGTGTGTTCGTCATCGACATGGGGGGTGCGGGCGCTCATCAGAGGAGAGCCCGCACCCCCCGTCGGGCGGTCGGGTGGCCGCCCATCAGGAGTGCCGGTCAGGCGGTGCCGGTCAGGCGTGGTGCAGGAAGCCCCGCTGGCCGGGGCGGCGGTTGGGCGGGTAGCCGAGCTTCGCCAGCGCCTCGTCGGCGCTCCCCCAGTACTCGCCGAGCTGGTAGATCTCGCGGGCTTCCTTGCCGGTGGCGACCTCGCGGCCGAGCTCGCCGGCGATCCGCACGAGCTGGCGGACGGCGTCGGCGGAGGTGAGCTTCTCGCCCAGCCGTCCCCAGAGGGTGTCCTCGTTGCCGCAGCGCGGGTGCAGGCCCATCGCGATCGCCATCGTGTTG